>NZ_JBJMQP010000244.1:0-57187 GCF_045802625.1 Hyalangium sp.
TACTGCCAGCCTGGTATTAGGCCAGGTTGCGGATGACCGCGGAGGACATTTCGTCCAGCTTCTTCAGGATGTTGGAGATCTGCTGGGTGGCCTGCGACTCGTTCTCCAGCTTGAACTGAGCCTGCAGGTAGGGGCGCTGCTCCTCAGGAGCCGCGTTCACCATCTCCTGCTGGGTGCTGGTCAGGCCCTGACGCTGGCTGGTCACGATGTCCGAGATGCTCTTGATGCTCGACATGGTTTTGTCCTCCGAAATTTCGTTCGCGGAAAAAGTAGCGTTACACCCTGATTATCGGCTCCTCCCCTCCGGAGTTTCCTGCCTCTTTTTCCCCCGGATTTTCCCCTCCCCCTCCGATCAGCCGCAGCTGGGCCCCAGCCCCTTCGCACTCGCCGAAGCCGAAACCGGGCAGTTGCTGGCCGGACCGGGCGCCCAATCCCGCCGAGTCGGGCCTGCCTGCCGTGCACGCGGCCTGAGCCTTGGCCAGTCGCATGCCCGGTGGCCGACGGTGCGACTGCTCCTCTGGGCTGCCTCGACCAAGTGGCGCGCGACCGGACGGACGCAGCGCCCCCCCATGCTTGGTGTGGACGAAGTGCACACGCTGTGTCGGGCAGCGCCCAATCTCGACGCGCCTGCATACCTCGAAGGACGCCAATGCAAGCACTCACGTACGAAGGACCGTGGCGGGTGTCGGTCAAGGAGAAGCCGGACCCGCGCATCGAGCACCCGCAGGACGGCATCGTCCGGGTGGAGACCGCCGCCATCTGCGGCTCGGACTTCCACATCCTGCACGGCCTGATCCCCGACACCCGCGTCGGCTCCACGTTCGGCCACGAGTTCGTGGGCATCGTGGAGGAGGTGGGCCGGGACGTCACGGGCGTGAAGCCGGGCGACCGGGTGGCGGTGCCGTTCCAGATCTTCTGCGGCAGCTGCTACTACTGCCAGCGCGGCCTGACGTCGTGCTGCATGAACACCAACCCCAGCACGGACGCGGCGTGCGGCATGTACGGCTACTCGCACACCATGGGCGGCTACGACGGCGGCCAGGCCCAGTACGTGCGCGTGCCCTTCATCGGCGTGGACGCGGAGCACGTGCCCGAGGACGTCTCGAGCCTGGACGCGCTGCCCATCACCGACGCCTTCCCGACGGGCTACCAGGCCGCCGAGATGTGCAACATCCGCGGCGGGGAGACGGTGCTCGTGCTCGGCTGCGGGCCAGTGGGCCTGTTCGCCATGTGGTCGCTCTGGGCCATGGGCGCCGGCCGCGTCATCGCGGTGGACCACTACGACTACAAGCTCGAGTTCGCGCGCCGGTGGCTGGGCGTGGAGACGCTCAACTTCCGTGACGTGGATCTCGTCACGATCATCAAGGGCATGACCGAGGACCTCGGCGCGGACGCGACCATCGACGCGGTGGGCGCCGAGGCCGCCGGCAGCCCCATGCACCGCGCGCTCGGCATCTACGCGAAGCTCGAGGCGGGCAGCCCGCAGGCGCTCAATACCGCCATCCACGCCACGAAGAAGGGCGGCACCATCTCCGTCATCGGCGCGTACGGCCCGCCGTTCACCGGCGTGGACATCGGCACGTACATGAACAAGGCGCAGACCATGCGCACGGGCCAGGCGAGCGTGAAGCGCTACATGCCGCTGCTCTTCGAGCACATCCAGGCCGGCCGCATCCGCCCCTCCGACGTGCTCACGCACCGCGGCCCCCTGGAGAAGGCCCCGGAGTTCTACCGCACCATGGCCCAGAAGAAGGACGGGTGCATCAAGTGCGCCCTCTTCCCCAACGGCCCCACCATCCACTAGCCCGGAGACAACCCACATGGAAACGACAAATACTCCGCGTGAGTCCCAGGTGCGGGCCCCCCGCATCGACACGACCCACACCCCACGAGAGCCCACGTTGAGCAGCCCCGAGGACATCCAGCGGCACTCCGGCTACAAGGCAGTGCAGGCCCCGCAGCGCCCGGCCTACTGGGGCGTGGACCGTGAGCTGTCGCGCCGCCCCGGCGTGCCGATGATGCGGCCTCCGGAGCCCTGGCCCAACGCGCGCCTGGACATCGAGCGCATGGACCCCGCGCGCGCGACCGTGTTCAAGCACGGCCGCCCCAACCGGGAGTGGCCACCCGTCTTCGGCACCACCTGCCCTCCCAAGGGGCTGTCGGGCCTCATCCGCAAGTGGGCCTCGAGCCTCCCCGACCACAAGCCCCAGTACTGGCTGCTGAAGCTGCTGGGCGACCGCGTGGACAGCGCCGAGCACCGCCTCAAGAAGCTCGCGTCCGTGGCCCTGCCGCTCGCCGCCGTGGGGCTGCTGGGCCGCATGTACCTGCGCAACGGGCTCAGCGGCGCGAGGCTCGACCGCGTGCGCGGCACCCTGCACCTGCGCACCGCGTACGGGCAATAGGCCGCGCGGCCCGGGGAAGGGGCTCGCCCTTCCCCGGCGGGCGCGCCGAAGTGGAGCTGGAGGCGGGGGCTCGCTGGGCGCCTCGAGCCCGCAAAAGCCGAAGCCGGGCTTGCAGAGGGCCACTTCGCCCACGCAAGTCCGGCTCCGAGTGCTTCAGGTACTGCCAGCCTGGTATTAGGCCAGGTTGCGGATGACCGCAGAGGACATTTCGTCCAGCTTCTTCAGGATGTTGGAGATCTGCTGGGTGGCCTGCGACTCGTTCTCCAGCTTGAACTGAGCCTGCAGGTAGGGGCGCTGCTCCTCGGGAGCCGCGTTCACCATCTCCTGCTGGGTGCTGGTCAGGCCCTGGCGCTGGCTGGTCACGATGTCCGAGATGCTCTTGATGCTCGACATGGTTTTGTCCTCCGAAATTTCGTTCGCGGAAAAAGTAGCGTTACACCCTGATTATCGGCCCCTGCCCTCCGGAGTTTCCTGCCTCTTTTTCCCCCCGATTTTCCCCTCCCCCTCCGATCAGCCCCTGCCGAGCTCCGGGCAGCTCGAGCCCGCAAAAGCCGAAGCCGGGCTTGCAGAGGGCTCCTTCGCCCACGCAAGTCCGGCTCCGAGTGCTTCAGGTACTGCCTGCCTGGTATTAGGCCAGGTTGCGGATGACCGCGGAGGACATTTCGTCCAGCTTCTTCAGGATGTTGGAGATCTGCTGGGTGGCCTGCGACTCGTTCTCCAGCTTGAACTGAGCCTGCAGGTAGGGGCGCTGCTCCTCGGGAGCCGCGTTCACCATCTCCTGCTGGGTGCTGGTCAGGCCCTGGCGCTGGCTGGTCACGATATCCGAGATGCTCTTGATGCTCGACATGGTTTTGTCCTCCGAAGTTTCGTTCGCGGAAAAAGTAGCGTTACACCCTGATTATCGGCCGTGCCCTCGTGGAGTTTCCTATTTTTTGATCCACGGAGAACCAGCCCGCGGATCAGCCCTTCATCTTCCCCAGGCCCGGGTTCTTCATCCACGTCTTGAAGGACTCGAGTTCCTCCTGCTTCTTGCTCTCCGACGACGAGCTGGCAGGGGGCGGAGCGTCATCCCCGCCCAGGGACATCTTCTTCTTCGGCTGGCCACCCGACTCGAACCCGTCCTTGGCCGCCTTGCCCGCCGGGGCCTGAGGAGCCGCGGGCGCCGCCGCCGGAGCTGCCGCCGCCGGAGCCGCCGCCGCCGTGATGGCCGGGGCCTTGATCCCGTGCTCGGCCGACGACGAGGTGAACTGCGGCGAGAGCGCCGCGATGCGCTCCTGCATGTACTCAATCGTGAGGAGGAAGATCTCCGGAGGCGGAAGGGCCGCCGGGTCCTTCGTCAGGCGCATGAAGGCCTCGGTAAAGTCCCGGTAGAGGTGCTCATCCAGCGGCGCCGACGGCTCCATCGCCTTGAGGACCTGGACCGACTTGAGCATGCAGGCCTTGATGTTGCCGGTCGCCGTCTTGGACTGCTTCTCCAGCTCCGCGAGGATCTTCCCCCGCCGAGCGATCATCTCGGGCGGCTCCTTGGGAACGGGAATCGGCTGGGCCTTCGAATCTTTCGTCGACAAGGTACTTCCTCCTTAGAGTAGAGCGGGAGCCAGGGGCTGATTAGCGACATTACCAGAATTTCAGGGAAGCGGAATCAGCAGCACCGAAAATGGAGGCGGCCCCGGGCCTCACCGCCGGGAGAGCGCGCTGATCATCGCCTCGGCCTTGCGAGAGACGGGGTCCTCCTCGGGAGCCAGCCCCGTGGCCTTGCGCAGATCCTCGATCGCCTGCGCCTTCTGCCCCAGGGCCAGCTTCACCTCGGCGCGGCCCACGTGGGCCTGCGCATCATTGGGTGACAGCTTGATGGCCACGTCGTACGCGGCCAGCGCGCCCTGGGCATTGCCGGCGGCCAGCTCCACCACGCCCAGCGCCTTGGCGAAGTACGAGTCCGTGGGGTTCACCGCGTACAGGCCCTGGAAGAGCGTGCGCGCCTCGTTCACCCGCCCCTGGTAGAAGAAGAAGTAGGCCGTCTTGGCGATGGCGTAGAGCTCATCGTCCGTGTAGCCCCGCACCTCTTTCAGGGTGGCCTTGCCGTCGGCCCACTTCTGCAGCGTCGCGACGAGCTTCGCCTCGTCCTGGGGGTTGTTGGGATTGGGTACGGCCATGGCGCTAGAAGCCCTCGTCCTTCTGTTCCTCGCGGATGCGGCGCTGGATCTCCACCACCTCGGAGTGCACGTGCCCCATCAGCGACAGCATCTGTGACTCGCGCTGCAGCAGCGCCTTGAGCCGGTCCATCCGGTCCGGCGGCGCGTTGATGCGCGCCAGGCCCCGCTCCAGCATCTGCCGCTGCTCGTTCTCGGCGCGCTCGGCCACCGTCTCCAGGTGGGGCCGGTCCGAGAAGGCCTCGAGCGGCGCGTCATGGTTGCGAGGGTTGGGCGGGCTGGGCAGCCGCAGCTCCTCGGAGGAGTGCGCCGGGCCAATGAAGTCCAGCAGCGCCGCCGAGGCCAGCGCCGGGTTCTTCGCGTTGCCGCTCTTGAACTTCTTGCGGTTGAGCTGCGACGGGTCGACGAGCTTCTCGCGGACGCTGCGCGGCCCACCCCATGGCCAGAGGGGTGCCCTCGGGGGTTGATTGTTGATCTTCGCCATGGCGCAACCTCACTCCAGAAGGGGTCCGTCCGTCCAGCCCTTGTCAGCGCTGGCCGCCCGCCTGCTGCTCCTGCTGGAGGGCATAGACGAAGTTGAGGACCTCGGCCACCGCATCATACAGCTCCTCGGGCACTTCCTGGCCCACGTCAATGCGGTAGAGCGCGTTGGCCAGCGGCACGTTCTTCATGATGGGGATGTTGTACTGGCGGGCGATCTCCCGGATCTTCTCCGCCTTCAGCCGCAGCCCCTTGGCCACGATGCGAGGCGCGGTGTCCTTCTCCTTGTCGTACTTCAGGGCGATCGCGATCTCGGTCTCGTCGTTCATGGTCGCTCGGGATGATAGCCGGGGTGAGGCCCGTCAGGCTTGCGCGGGCGAGCCTTGCTTCAGGCCGTAGACAAAGTTGAGGACCTCGGCCACCGCGTCGTACAGCTCCTCGGGGACGTCCTGGCCGACGTCGATCCGCAGCAGCGCGTGCGCCAGCGGCACGTTGCGCAGCAGCGGCACGTCCGCCTGCCGGGCAATCTCCTTGATGCGCTCGGCCTTGAAGTCCAGGCCCTTGGCCAGCACCCGCGGCGCCGCGTCCTTCTCCCGGTCGTACTTGAGCGCCACGGCCACGTGATCCGGGTTGGTGACGATCACGTCGGCGCTCTTGACGGACTCCATCTGGGCGCCCTCCATGATCTCCTGGTGCATCTGCTTGCGGTGGGCCTTGTGGTGCGGATCGCCCTCGCTCTCCTTGTATTCCTTCTTCACCTCGTCCTTCGACATCATCATGTCCTTCATGTAGGACTTGCGCTGCCACCAGATGTCGAAGATGGAGAACAGCAGGAAGACAAGCCCAATGCGGGCGGCCACGCGGTACACCAGCTCGCCCATGACGGCCATGATGCCGGGGACCTCCTGGCGAGCCGTCTGCACCACCATGCCCATGGCGTCGCGCACCACGCCATAGACGACGTAGGCGGCGATGGAGATCTTCGCCAGGTTCTTGATCAGCTCGACGACGGTCTTCTTGGAGAAGATGTTCTTCAGGCCCGCCAGCGGGTTGAGCTTCTCCAGCTTGGGGATCAGCGTGTCCATGGTGAACAGCGAGCCCACCTGGAGGAACTCGGCCAGCCCGCCCACCACGGCGGCCCCCATGATGATGGGCACGCTCAGGACGATCACATCCCGCACCGCCATCTGCATCAGGTGGAAGGTGGCGACCTCGAGCGTGTCCGGCTGGGAGGTGTGCTCGAAGGAGAAGCGGAAGAGCGTCTTGATCTCCGCCTCGATGTTCGGCCAGCTGCTCTTGAGGGCGCCCAACCCCACGAGAAACACGAAGACGCCCGTCAGGTCCTTGCTCTTCCAGACCTGACCCTTCTTGCGGGCATCGTCGAGCTTCTTTTGTGTAGGTTCTTCTGTCTTCTCGTCAGACATGACAGACGCCGGGTCAGGTGAGGAGCTTCAAGGCATGCCTGAGCATCTCCAGCATGGAGACGAACTCCCGCTGGAAGCGCTCGATGATGAGCTGGATGGCCAGGGCGCCGATGACGACGGACACCAGGGGCTTGATGGCCATGGAGATGAAGAACACCTGGAGCTGCGGCGCCACGCGGTTGATGGCGCCCAGGGCCAGGTCCGTGAGGAAGGTGGCCAGCACGATGGGCGCCGAGAGCCCCAGGGCGATGGCCAGCAGCTGCGCGAAGGACCGGGTGATCAAGTCAAAGAAGGGCCAGAAGCCGGAGCTGAACTTCGGGAAGCCGTCCAGGGGGATGGCCACGAAGCTGTCGCCCAGCGTCTGGATGATGATGTGGTGCCCGTTGAGGGTGAGGAACAGCACCACGGCCAGCTGCACCTTGATGCTGGAGAAGAGCGAGACCTGCTGGCCCAGCTGCGGCACGTAGAGCTGGGCGTTGTTGCTGCCCGCCATGGTGTCCGCCAGGGTGCCGGCCACGCGCGCCGCGTCGAAGATGATGTTGATGATGAAGGACAGCGTCACGCCGATGAAGATCTCCTTCAGCATCAGCGCGATGAAGGGCAGCGCGGTGATGGGGAGGGCCCCCATCCGGTCCGCCACCAGCGGGAAGAGCACGATGGACAGCGTGATGCCCACGCCCATCTTCACCTCGGTGGGCACCACCTCGCCGCCGAGAAAAGGCGAGAACACCAGCACCGGCATGATCCGGCACATGAGCAGGCCCACCGTGAAGATGACGAGCGAGAGGTTGGCTTGCTGCGTCAACCTCGCGAGCACATCCGTGGCGTTCATTTGAGCATCGCCGGGAAGCGGTCGAAGACGTGGAAGGTGAAGCGCACCAGCTGCGAGCCAATCCACGGCCCCGTCATGGCCAGCACGACGAAGACGATGATGACCTTGGGCGCGAAGGTGAGCGTCTGCTCCTGGATCTGCGTGGTGGCCTGGAAGACGGAGATGATGAAGCCGACGATCAGGCTGATGAGCACGGGCGGCGCCGAGGCGACGAGCACCAGGAAGAGCGCCTGCTGGGTGATGACGGTCAGTTCATGCATGGCGCGCGCCTCTTACAGGTAGCCGATGACCAGGCCCTTGGCGATGAGGTACCACCCATCCACGAGCACGAAGAGCAGCAGCTTGAAGGGCATGGAGATGGTGGTCGGTGAGAGCATGTGCATGCCGAGCGCCAGCAGGATGTTGGCCACCACCATGTCGATGACGATGAAGGGCACGAAGAGCAGGAAGCCGATCTGGAAGGACTCCTTCAGCTCGGACACCACGAAGGCCGGGATGATGACCATGAAGTCCCGGTCACCAATGCTCTTGCGGTCCTCCTCCTTGCGCATCTTCTTGGCCAGGTGGAAGAAGAGCGCGCGGTCCTTGTCCTTGACCTTCTTGACGAGGAACTCGCGCAGCGGCTCCTTGGCGCGGCTGGCGCCCTCGAGCAGGGTGCCCACCGTCTCCGAGGAGAGCAGCCCCGGGCCCTTGGCCCAGATGTCCACCTCGGCCGCCTTGTACATGTTCTGACCCACCGGGGCCATGATGTAGACGGTGAGGATGACGGCCAGCCCGGTGATGACCTGGGTGGGCGGGATCTGCTGGGTGCCCAGCGCCGAGCGGACGATGGAGAGCACCACCGAGATCTTCACGAAGCTCGTCACCATCATCAGCACGAACGGCACGAGCGACAGCGCCGCCAGCGCCAGCACGAGGATGAGCGGGCGCGAGGCGAATGACTCGGGGTTCGTCAGGGACTGGGCGACGTTGTCCGGGACGGGATCCGGGCTGGCGGCGGCGGCTCCACCGCCACCTTTGGCGTGACCGGCGGCGAGGGCGACGGCGGGCTGGAGCGCGACCGCGGCGGCATAGAGCCAGGGAGTGAGGCGGGACAAGGACTGGCGAAGGGGCGAGGATCTCACGGGGGGCAATCTTCAGGACCGAGGGGGCGTGGAACCGGTCCGGCGAGAGAGGAGCTTCTGGAGGAAGGGAGTCAGGGGGACGACGTTGGTGGCGGGCGGGCGCTCGGCCCGGATGCGTTCGACGGCCTGGGTGTCGAGCTTCGACAGGAGCTGGAGACCGCCCTCGCCGCTGCCGACCAGGAGGTACTCGTCCGCGGCCTTGAGCACGAAGAGGGCCCGGCGCTGATCGAGCGGCACCCGCTCCACCACGGACACCAGGGGGTTGCGTCCCGGGCCCACGCCCTGCAACCCCATCAGCTTGCGCAGGCCCACGTTGAGCGTGAGGTAGATGCTGGCCAGCACCGCGAGCAGCAGCAGCACCGTGCGCACCAGCGTCCAGCCCAGGCTCTCGGGCTCCTCGGTGGCGGCCTGGGCCTCGAAGGGATCCGGAAGATCGCTTGCCGGAGTCGGAGCCGCCGCAGCAGGAGCCGCAGCAGGGGCCGGCGCCTTCACAGCGGCAGCCGGAGCAATGGGAACCGGCGCCTTCGCCGAGGAGGCCGGCGAGGCGGCAGCCGGAGCCTCCGCGGAGGCCAGCGGAGGCGCGAGCAGGAGCCAGGCGCAGGCCAGCAAGGCCCAGCGCACGTTCGATAGGAGGGAAACCACCATGACTGGGAGCGAGGCTAGTCCATTCGGCGGCGGGACCGCCATGGCTCCACCCCGGATCCGGGGGTGCGCCCTGCCCGCCCGCCTGCCTGAGGGTCTACCCCGCCAGGGAGAGCACTCGGACGCCGAGTTGCCCCTCCACCTCCACCAGCTCGCCGCGAGCGACCACCTTGCCATTGACAGAGAGCTCCACAGGCTCTCCAGGCGAGCGGTGTAGCTCAATGACCTGCCCCACCTTCAGCGCCACCACCTCATCCGCGGTGACGGGCACCCGGGCAAGTTCCACGGCGAGCTGTAGCGGAATATCGGCCAGCAGCTCGCTGCCCTCGGGCTTGTTCGAGTCCAAGGCATCCCCTTCCGAGTCCGGAGCCATCTCGTTCTCCGGATTGGTGAAAACCTCATCTTGCCGGGCACCCGCCCCGGCCGCCTCATCGATCGGCAGCACGCGCTGGAAGACCGGATCGCCGATGACGAAGTCCTTGATGCGCGCCTTGTACTGGCCGTCCTCGACGAAGACCTCGGCCGCCACGCGGGAGCTTCCCAGCCCCACTCGCAGCGTGGCCGTGCCCGCCTCGCCGCGATCCGGCCGCGCCGTCAGCGCGTCCATCAGCACCACATCCTTCACGCGGATGTATGCCAGATCCGCGCTGGCGATCTCCGCCTGGCCGATCTCCGCGCGCAGCCACGTGCGCACCGTGGACAGCAGCCGCCGGTTGATCTTGGCATCCGACACGAGCCGGGCCCGCCGCTCGGCGCTGCCACGGCTCTCGTCCGCCGCGCCCATCACCGAGGCCGGGACGATCAGCCGCACCATGCCCGTGTTCGAGCCCACCGTGACGTTGGCCTGGACGACCAGCACCAGCTCGTCTTCCCCGAGCTTGGAGGCGACCTCGTCCACCGTGCGCGCCACGGCCTCTAAGCGCAGGCGGGGCACGGTGGGCTCCAGCGAGGGCGCCAGCGACTTGAGCGCCTCGAGGACGACGAAGCTCATGACTCCTTCTTCGATGTCCGTCAGCGGCCGCAGGCCCACCGTCTCGCCAGCGCCGCCCAGCAGCATGTCCACCAGGTTGTGCGCGAGCGCCAGCTCCACCTCCAGCACCACGCGGCTCTTGAGCGCCCCCGGCGCGAGCACCGTCAGGAAGGAGGGATCCCCCAGGTGGCGGCGCAGCTCCGACACGGGGCGGATCTGCATGGACACCAGGGACATGCGCGCGTCGGCGTCGAAGAGCGCCTTGAGCCGGGTGTACAGGGGCTCGGCCGCGCTCGGAGGCGGCGCCAGCCGGTGGGCGCGAGCAATGAACTCGGTCTGGGTGCGGTCCACCCGCTCCAGGTTCCGGAACCGGAACGGCTTCCACGGCCGGGACGAGTGGAGCTGGCGCAGGTCCACCAGCATCGTCCGCTCGTGGTATCCGGGCTCATCATCCCGGCGCAGTGTCATGCGCGGGCCTCAAACTTGAGATCCTCGAGCTTCAAGCCGCGCCCCTGGAGCGCGCTCTTGAGGCCCTCGCTCTGCTCCTGGATCATCTTCAGCACGTCGCGGTCGCTCCCGCTGAAGACGGCCGAGATCTTCCCGTTCTTCGCGCTGAGCTTGATGGACAGGCCGCTGAGCACGTTGCTGCGCAGATCGATCTGGAACTCCGCCGCGCCCGCGCCGTTGGTGCCCACGCGCACGCGCTCGACGATCTTCTGGGCGATCTCGTTGGCGATGGCGCGCAGCCGGTCCGAGCCCGCGGTGGGCTTGGGCTTGGCCACCGGCACGGGCGCCATCAGCGCCGGGTTGAAGCGGAAGCCCGCCGCCGCGGCCGCCTCACCGCCCTGCTTGCCATCCTTGTTGCCGCCGCTCTGGCCGCCGCTCGAGTCCGCGTCCGTCTTGAGGCTGCCCTTCTGCCCGGCCCGCCCGGCGCTGCGCAGATCCGCGCTGCGATCGTCCGCCTTGGCGTCACCCTCGGCCTTCGAGTCCGAGCGGCGCGACTCGGCCAGGGACTCGGTGCCCTCGCGGCCCTCCTTGCGGTCGGCGGCCATCAGCTCGCCCCGGGCCGTGTCCGTCTGCTGACCCTCGGAGGTGCGCTCCGCCTCGCCCGAGAGCGCCGCGTGGACGCCCTCGTCCAGGTTCTTGGCCTCCTGGCGCCCCTGGGCCTTGCCCGTCTCCTGGCGCTCCCCGGTCTGCCGCGTGGCGGCGCCTTCCTGCTGGCGCGCCTCGGTGGCCGTCCCATCCTTCACGCGCGCGAGCACCTGCTGCGCCAGGCTCTGCTTGGTCTCCTGCTTCTGCTGCGTCTGCGCCTTGGCAGTCTGGCTCTGCTGGACCAGCTTCGAGAAGGCATTCTCCGTGGTGCGGATCTGCTTGCTCTTGGCCTCCGCCCGCTGCTTCTCCTGGAGGAGACGCTGGGTGATCTGGTCTGCCTGGCGATCGTCGTCGACTCGGCTCATCGCTCGTACCTGAAAAGGGGGGGAGAGGTTACTTGCGCTGGCGGGCCTGGAACAAGGCACTGCCGATCTCTTCCTGCGTCATCTCTTCGCGCTGCTGGCGCTCGTGCTTCACCTGCTTCTTCCAGTTCTCTTTGTGCTTCTCGATGGCCTTGAGCTCCTTGGCGGCCTCGGCCATCACGTAGCGCCGCTGCTCGACCAGCCGCTCGGCGGCCTTGACGGCCTCTTTTTGACGCTCGATGTCGAGCGCCACCTGCGCCTCCTCGTCCTTCAGGCGCTGCTCGAAGCGGCTCATCATGTTCATGCCGTTGATGCCGGCGCCCTTGGCCATCACCTCGTTGAGGTAGGCCATGACCTTCTGCTTGCGCTCGACCTTGCGCCGCTCCAGATCTTCCTCGAGGCGCTTGAGCTCCAGCTTCTCCTTCTCCAGGGCTTTGATGGCCGCGGAGAACGCCTGTTCAGCCTCCTCCTTGGCGCGGGCGCGCATATCCAGGAGGGTCTCCAACCGGTACTGGGGCATGGTGGCCCCATCCTAACCCGGAAAACCCCGTTTCGTCAGTCCTGGAAGAGCGCGATGAGCTTCTCGACTGTCTCCTCGAAGGGCGAGTTCGAGTGGGTGTCCTGTTTGAGGAAGTCGATGATGGCGTCGTACTTCTCGATGGCGTAGTCGGTCCGGGGGTCGGTGCCGACCTGGTAGGCGCCCAGGAGGATGAGATCGCGCTGCTTCTCGTAGGTGGCGAGCGTCTCGCGCAGCTTGCCGGCCGCCTTCTTGTGATCCTTGGAGACGATGCCGCTCATCACACGGGAGAGGCTGGCCAGCACGTCCATGGCGGGCCACTGGTTGCGCTCGCCCAGGGCGCGGTTGAGGATGAAGTGGCCGTCGAGAATACCGCGGACCTCGTCGGCGATGGGCTCTTCCATGTCACCGCCGGCCACCAGGCACGTGTAGATGGCGGTGCACTTGCCCTTATCCGAGTTGCCGGTGCGCTCCAGGATGCGCGGCAGCATGGAGAACACGCTGGGCGGGTAGCCCTGGCGGGCCGGGGGCTCGCCGATGGCGAGGCCAATCTCGCGCTGGGCGCGGGCAAGACGGGTCACCGTGTCGAGCATGAACAGCACGTTGCCGCCGCGCTCGCGGAAGTACTCGGCGATGGCGGTGGCCACGTAGGCGGCGCGCAGACGCACCAGGCTGGGCTGGTCGGAGGTGGCGCACACCAGCACGGCGCGCTTCATGCCCTCCTCGCCCATGGCGTCCTCGATGAACTCGCGAACCTCGCGGCCACGCTCGCCGATCAGCGCCACGACGCTCAGGTCCGCCTGGGTGTTCCGGGCGATCTGGCCCATGAGCGTGGATTTACCGACGCCGGAGCCTGCGAAGAGGCCCACGCGCTGGCCCTCGCCCACCGTGAGCAGCCCGTCGATGCAGCGCACGCCCAGGGGCAGCGGCCGCTCGATGCGCTGGCGCTTGAACGGGTCCGGGCAGTCGCGGTCCACGGACCAGTCGATCATGCCCTCCGGCAGGGGCTTGCCGTCGATGGGCTCGCCCGTGCCGCCGAGCACGCGGCCCAGCAGCCCGTCTCCGCACTTGATGGTGAGCGGGTTGCCGGTGGGGATCACCTCGCTGTCGGGGCCAATGCCGGACAGCTCGCCCAGGGGCATGAGCATCACCTCGTCGCCCTGGAAGCCCACCACCTCGGCCTTCACCCGGCCGTTGCGGCTCTTGATGTAGACGACCTCGCCCACGCGCACGTTGGGCACGCTGGCCTTGATGACCAGGCCCGTGAGCTCCGTCACCCGGCCCCGCACCCGGACGAGCGAGGCATCCTTCAACAGCGAGTAGTAGTGCTGGAGATCGATCGCCATGGCCCTACGCCGGTCCTTCCTTCTTCTTGTTGGGGTCGGGCACCAGCACGTTCTGGAGCATCTCGAACTGCGTGGGCAGCTGCGCGTCCACCGTGCCGAACTCCGTCTGGACGATGCAGCCCACCGACGACACCTCGGGATCCTCGCGGATGGCCAAGTCTACCGCCCGGCCAATGAGCTCCATCAGCTCCGGCTTGCGCGAGCGCAGCACCTGCGCCGTCTTGGGGTGCACCCGCAGCACCATGGCGCGCGCGCTGCGGATCTGCTCGATGGCCGTGGCGCACATGTCCAGCAGCAGCTCCGGCTGCCGCTCGATGTCCCGGCCGATGATCTTCTCGGAGATCTTACAGGCCAGGGCGATGACGTCCCGCTCGTTGTTGGCCAGCATCTGCCCCGCCTGCATCTTGGCGCGCAGCAGCACCTCGGTGGACTGGGCGAGCCCCTCCTGACGGCCCTGCTCGCGCGCCTTGGCCAGCACCTCCTCGCGCTCGCGCTGGGCCTCCGCGAGGATGCGCTCCTTCTCCTTGTGCGCCTCCTCGATGATCCCCTGGGCGGACTGCCGCGCATCGAAGATCTCGGCGTTCATCACGCCCGCGCGAGTCGGCCGCGCCGCCAGGGGCCGCTCGGCCGAGACGACAGCGTCCGCCCCCGGCCCATCACCTTTGATCACCTTGCCGATCGCCATGGACAGCTCCTTGCGGGCCGGATGCTAACGCGATCCACCGCGAGGTCCACGCCCCGAGTTGTCCTCAGGCCCGGGACGGGGCCGCCGCTGCACGCTCGTCCCCTCGCCCCTCGCAGGGCGCGGCCCACCGGAGACGGCCGCTGACTTGCCTGAGAGGACACGGGGCGGGCGATCTGGCTCTTCTGCTGTAAGAGCAGGTCTCACCCCGGTCCGCTGGTTGCGGGCGCCCGGAGAGGAGATGACCCGGGAGACCTCGGGATCGCTCGGGCCCGCCGGGCGCTCGCCCATGCGAGGAGGAATGCGCGCGGGGGGAATGCTCCGCCGCTCCCCTTCCCGTTCACGCCGGGGCGCGGCGGCGGCCCCTCCGACCTCGGGAGGAGGCCTCCGGGAGCCGGCGCGGGAGATGTCTCCCATCTCGGGAGGAGGCTGTCGCGAGCCGACGCGGGAGCTCTCCACCTCGGGTGGCTGCTGCCGGGAGCCCACCCGCGAGTTCTCTCGCCCGGGAGGAGGACCGATCCGAGCCCCACCGGGATCCGGAGCCACCGGGGGCTCTCGCCGGGGAGCCACGTTGACGGAGACCTCCCGCGGCCCCATGCGGTGCCGGCGCGAGGCGTCGGGCGGAGCGTCGGCCAGGGACTCCTCGTTCGCGCGGGAGCCCTCTCGGGAGGACAGCGCTCCGGCGCGGCGGGCGGCGCGCTCGGCCATGGGATCCCGGCGCTCGTTGGCGTTGGCCTGGCGCTCGTTGGCGTTGGCCTGGTGGGAGGCGCCTCCCACGGCCCCCGCGCGCCGCGCCTCGCGCTCGGCCATGGGATCGCGCCGGGGAGCGTTAGCAGGCGCCGAGTAGTTCGAGCGCTCGTGGCCAGGAGGAACACGGGCGGAACTCTGCTCGGCCCGCTCGGCTCTCTCGGAGCGGACGGGAGGCGGCGGTGCGCCGCGGCCCGGCGGAGGGTTCAGCGCGGGACGCTGCGGGGTGAGCCGCACCGGGCGATCGATCAGGCCCCGGATCGCGAGCCGCTCCAGATCCGCGACGATGTCGGCGCGGCCTCCGTCAGTGGTGCGCGAGACGGGCTTGGAGCGCTCGTCCCGGACCCACTTCGCCAGCAGGCTGCCGAAGTCGCTGCGGTGCCGCTCGAGCATGCGCGCGGCGAACTCCGCGGACTGCGCCACGCAGGCGCGCGCCAGGCGCTGGGTGCCCGCGCTGCGGAGGGCGGCGGACAGGTTCTTCAGGCCGTCATGCACCGCGAGCTGCTCCTTGGCCTCCTCCTCGGGCAGCTTGCGGGGTGCGTTGGCCTGGACGGACTTGATGGCCAGCTGCTTCTGGTCCGGCGGCAGCACGGAGATCAGCGCCTCGCGCTGCTCCTCGGCGAGCCCCGCCAGCGCCGGCCCCAGCACTCGCGCGCCGAGCCGATCACAGACGGTGAGCAGCTCGCGGGGCTGCAGCATCAGCACGTCGCTGAACTTGAAGCCGACCTGCGAGCCCGCGCTGCGCGACAGCCGCTGCTCCAGCTTCCAGCGGACGATGTCGAGGATCTGCGGGCGCACCTCGCGGGTGAGCCGCACCGGCTTCTGGGGCAGGTGGGCGCGCACGGCCTCGGCGAGCACCGCGGGCAGCGCGCGCAGCACCACCTCCGCCAGCGCGCCGCGCTCCTTCTGGATCAGCGCCGCCAGCTTCTCGGGCTCGGCGCTCCAGAGCTGGCCGCGCCGGTCCTTCACCAGCTTCTTGATCTCCTGCACCAGGAGCGGGATCCGCTTCTCGCGAGGGATCTGTATGATCTCCTGGGCGCGGTGGAGCAGCAGCTCGCCCTCCTCGGGCGCGAGGTGCTCCAGCGAGGCGACGCCCTCCTGACCGCCGAAGGTGATGGCGGTCAGCAGCAGCATCGTCTGGCGCTTGTTGAGCGAGGTGAGAATTTGATCCAACGGTCACCTCGCGGGCGTCATCGCCCAGGGTTCGATGCGGGAGGCACCGGGGGAGCTTGCCTCAGCCTACCGGCGAGCGGGGCGTCCCGCGGAGGCGCTCGAGCCGCCGCGCATGAGCACCCAGGCCGACAGGCCAATCATGCCCAGAATGAAGATGGAGACCAGCGCCACGAGCACGCGGAACTCGTTGGCGCTCGACGCCGTCATCCGCAGGCCGAACACGTCCTGCAGCCGGCTCTCGGAGTTGGTCTCCGCCGCGGGCGGCTGCGCCGGCGTCAGCAGCACGGTGACCTTGTCCGGCTTGAGCTCCTGCACCGCGGAGGAGACGAACTGCTGCACCTCCTTCTCGGAGACGGGCGACTTGCCCTCCAGCGTGGGCCGGTAGCGGATCATCACCGAGGCCGACGGCATCGGCTTGTTCTCCGGCTGGGTGAGATCATTGGTCTCGGGGATGTTGACGATGACGTCCGTCTCCAGCACGCCGTCCACCTTGGTGAGCGCGTTGGAGACCTCGCCGGCCACCGCCTTGAGCATCATCGCGCGCTCCTCGGCGGCCGTGGGCACCATGCTGCCCTTGGCGAAGTGGTTGAAGCCCTTCTCCATGGGGCGCGGCAGCGAGTTGCTGCGCAACAGCTCCGCGGCCTGCGCCGCGTCCGACTTGGACACCTGGATGGTGAAGACCATGTCCTTGCCGTCACCCACCGCCACCTTCGTGGCGTTGATGCCGTTCTTGTTCAGCAGGACGTAGATCTCGTTGGCGTCCTCCTCCGACAGCCCATGCTGCAGTTCAATGGAGCAGCCGGTGATGAGGAGCAGGGCCAGGAGCGGGGCAACAAGCTTGGACGATCGATGAGTCATGTGCGGGGCCTAGCTTAGCGGCGCGGCCTTCCCGTTCCAACATGGGTCCCGGAAAACGTGGAAGGGCGACCCCTGCGAGAGAGGGATCGCCCTTCCTGGCGCCGCCCGACAGAGGGGCAGGCAGCGGAGCTACACCTGGGTCTTGACGACGTCCTTGAGGCCGCTGGTGGCCTTCTCGACGACCTTGCTGGTCAGGTCCAGCTCCTGGGTGTACTTGTACATGGAGGCCTGGAGCGACAGCAGCTCCGAGTTGGAGAAGTTCTTGCCGCTCATGCCCCCGTTGATCAGCTTCTCGAGGTTGAGCTGGCCCTTCTCCAGCGAGTTGACCACGCTGGTCACCATGTTGCTGGCCTTGCTCGTCTCCGGCTTGGCATCCACCGGCTGGGCGGCCTTGGCCGACAGCTGCTCGCTGTTGGCGCCGTTCACCTTGTTCAGGCCGGCCTTCTCCGTCTTGTTGACGGTCTCGACCTGGCGCACCTGATCGGCCTTCTGGGTGGCCTGCGCCTTCTGAGCCGCCTGGGCCGCCTGCGTCGCGTGGGCCTGATCGACCCCGCCCGCCGCCTGGGCCTTGTTAGCGAGAGCCGCGTCGAACTTCGAGGCTCCCTGCTTGTTCACCTGCTGCGCGCCCTGATCCTGCAGCTTCTGCTGCGCGATCTGTGCGGCCGAGACGCCTGCCATCGGACCCGCCATGTGACTGCCTCCTTGCATCGTCGGAGGAAGCCGGGGCTTCCTCGTCGTCTAGAAGTTCCTTGAGTCGCTCGATGGCCCGCGCATGCAGCCGCGACGCCCAGCTCTTCGACTGCCCGATCTCCGACCCCGCCTCTTCCAGCGTCTTGCCGTGGAAGTAATACCCCTGCAGCAGCTGCCGCTCCTTCTCGGGGAGCTTCTCGATCGCCGCCCTCACCCGCTGCTTCAACTGCTCCATCTCCAGCCGCTGATCCGCCGGCAGGGACTCGTCCACGTACCCCGAGCTGTCCGCACCCTCCAGGCTGGTGGCGAACACCATCGCCAGCCCCGTCACCGCGCTGGAGATGTCATTAACATCATCGTCGAATGACCCTCCGCGGTTGCCTCCGCCCTGCTCGCGATCCGACAAATTTCCAAGATAGGCGGCCGCGCGCTCGCCCACGAAGGCCCCGCGCGCATCCGAGCCCTTCAACACCCCCATTTTCCTCAGCCCATCGAAGATGGCACCCTTGATGCGGTAGTGGGCAAAGGTGAGGAAGTTGGCTCCAACCTTGGGATCAAAGCGATCCGCGGCCTCCAGGAGGCCGATCTGGCCGTAAGCGACCAGCTCCTCTATCTCGAGTTGGGCATTGAACTGCTTGCGCACGGTCGCCGCGAGCGACCGCACGTAGGGCCCGTACTTCTCGAGGATGGACTTCTTGTCGTCGCCGAAACCCAAACGCTGCTCACTCGGCCTTGGACCACAGCCGCTCGAGAACCTGGTTGAGCCGAGGATCCTCTTGGAGCGCGTCCGCGATCTTGCCCGAGAGAGAGGAGGACTTCATGTGAAGCTTCTCCTTGAGGACCTCGGCGACGAGATGACGCGTAGCCTCCTCCTTGTTCTTGAAGCCTCCGTTCTTGAGCTGCTTGGCGATGGCCATGGCCTGCGCCGCGATGGGGTCCGCGGCCTTGGTGCTCTCCACATTGGAGGAGCCTACCAGCCCGGAGGGCCCCACCAGGGACTCGGCCTTGTCGACCTTGGCCCCGAAACTCGATCCACCCACGGGAGCGTTGCCGGACGCACCCTTCGCGCCACCCGCCCGGCCCTTGCCACCGCCACGTCCGACTCCACCGACAGCCATCGCCAGTCCTCCTCAGCTCCAGCGCATTGTATGCGCTACTTCTTCGGCGGGGGGAGTACCCCCGCATCCTTGGCTTCCACGAGGGCCTTGGCCAGCCGGGCGGCATCGCCTTCGGGCTCGAGATCCATCGCGGCCTTCAGTTCCTTCATCGCTTCCGGGACCTTCCCCAGGAAGAGTAGCGCTTCTCCGGCGTGCGCGCGCGGCAGGGCCGAATGCGGGGCCAGCCGCTGGGCCGCCCGGTAAGCTTGCAGGGCCTTGTCATGGCGCCCCTGGGCGAACTCCAGCGCGCCGAGCGCCAGCTGCGGCACCTCGCTCTTGGGCATCAGGGCGGCGGCGCCGGTGAAGACGTCCTTCGCCTTGTCGAACTTGCCCATGTCCAGCCAGATGTAACCGGCCTCGAGCAGGATCATCGCCTGCTGTTTGGCGACGGGAACCAGGCTGCCAGCAATCTCCGAAGCAGACTCCGCCATGAACCACGCTCTCCTTTGCAAGGCCCCGGAAGGAAGAAGGGCGGCACCGACGCCGCCCTCCGTCCTGCTCCGAGTCCGTCCGCCGACAGCTTAGCGGATCAGCGGATGTTGCCGATGGCGTTCTTCGCGTTCTCGTGGCGCGTCTTGAGGACGTTGGAGATCGCCTGGTACTTCTGGGACTCGTTCTGCATGGTGGCCTGGAGCTTCAGCAGGTCCTTCTGCTGCTGGAACATGCCGGCCAGCTCACCGTTGAACTCGGTGCCCGAGCCGCTGGTGGCGCCGCCCAGGTAGTTGGGGCCGCCCGCGCCGCTGCCGCCGGTGCCCGGGATGCCCACCGAGCCCGTCGAGCCCACGGTGGTGTTCACGGAGGGCACGCCCACCGTGCTCACCGCGCCCGCGCCGCCGCCGGTCGCGCCGGGGAGCGCGCCGGTGTACGGGGTGGAGGCCCCGCCCGTGGCGCCCTGAGCCGTGAGCGACATGGAGGAGACCGCCGCGGAGACGATGCCGCCACCGGGGACCATGCCCGCGGCCAGGCCCACGCCGCTGGCGACCGCGCCAGAGACGTTGTTCACGCCAGCCTGCACGCGAGCGCCGAAGCTCATGTCAGGAGTCTGCCGCGGCACGGACAAGTTGGCAGACATCCGGGGACCCATCAACCCACCGCCATTAACACCATTGACACTCATGTTTCCTCCAGCGTTCGGACAATCGAGAAGAGTGCTGCGTAAGGTTCAGAGCCCCGGCCAGCCCGGCGCTCTCATTGTAATTATCGCTGATCACGGCCCTGGGTTGCCTCGCTCCCTGAGAATCCTGTCCTCGGGAGCCCGGCCCCAGCAAATCCGGGCACTTGCGGGTTACTTGCGGCCCTTGCCGCCCTGGGACTCCGCGATCAGGCGCTCGCGGGTCTCCAGGAGGATGCCCAGCAGCTCCTCGGTGCTGGCCAGGGCGGCCTGCACCTTCTTGCCCTGCTCGCCCTTGGGGCCCTTGAGGGCGTTGAGGCCTTCCTTGATGGGGTTGAAGAGCGACTGGATCTCCTCCGTGGAGGCGCGCTCGATGAAGGACTCGATGGCCGGATAGGAGGGCGTGGGGAGCGGCTCGGGAGCGGGGGCCTGCTGCTGCTGCTTGGGGGGAGGCATCGTGGAAAAGGTCTCCTGTCAGGGCGCCATCCAGTCGATCGGCGCGGAGCAGATCCCGGGACGCTAGGAGAAAACTCCCTCCATGTTCAAGACGGCCGTCACGCCCGAGGGGCAAGGTGGCCCGCACGCGACGCTCGTCCAGCGAGCATGCACGCGGCATTGCCCTTCAGGACGTGTCCTCGTCTCCGAGCGCACCTAGCTTTTTCCCAGCGGGGGACGCGCACAGCACCCACCGCACTCACCACAATTCAAATGGGGGAGACTTCCATGAAGAAGCTGATTGGGTTGTTCGCGTCCGTGGCGTTGCTGGGCTCTGGCGTGGCCTTCGCGCAAGACCAGGCGCAGATGCAGGAGCCGCAGACGCAGAGCCAGGGCGCCACGGGGGGCTCTGGGAGCATGGGCTCTGGGAGCATGGGCTCTGGGAGCATGGGCTCGGGTAGCCAGGCAGGCCAGAGCGGGCAGATGGGCCAGAGTGGGCAGGCGGGCCAGAGTGGGCAGGTGGGCCAGAGCGATCAGAGCGGCATGATCAACCAGGTGGGCGGCAACCAGCTCACCGGGCGCGTGGTGAAGAACGACAAGAAGACCGTCTGGATCGAGCACGCGGGCGCCATCGTGCCGCTGAAGATCGACAAGAACACGCAGTTCACCGACCCGAGCCTGAAGAAGGTCCAGGATCTCAAGGAGGGTGACGAGATCCGCGCCTCGTTCGAGGTGCGGAAGACGGACAACGTGGCCACCAGCATCGGGAAGTCCTCGGGCACCGGCGGCAGCGGCACCGAGGTGATGTCGCCCGACTCGTCCATCAATCAGTCGCCCGGCACCCTGCCCTCGCATGAGGGCATCGGCGGCGATGTGAACTCGCCGGACGTCAACAAGGGCACCGGCGGCTCCAGCACGGGCTCGGACGTGAACAAGGGCTCGGATGCGAACTCGAACCAGAGCAAGACCAGCGGCGACTACTAGCGGCACCTCTCTCGGGCGGCTGCTCTCCTGAAGAGCCGCCCACCGCCTGTCCCGGTGCGGGGCCCGCGATCCACGGTTCGGATCGCGGGCCTCGTTTTTTTGCGAGAGCGTGACGCAGGAGCCTCCTCGCTGCTCCGGCAGCGGCCCGGCGGGGCTCCTGTGCTTGCCTGCCCTTCCACATTGACGGAGTCCTCCGTAAGCAGCTAGATGCCGCGCACTTGGACGACGTGTCGCGTCGGCGGCGCGCCGTTCCACGGGGGCGTCATGCACAGGGGTGGGCCCAACACCCGAAGTACGGCTGTGACGCGCACGCCCCCGCTTCGCGTGCCCAAAGGACTCCCCTGAACATGACCTCCTCAGAGCCCATCGTCTCCATCAATGACGTCACCAAGGACTACCACCTGGGAAAGGTGGTGGTGCCCGCGCTGCGTGGCGTCGGGTTGCAGGTGCACCCGGGGGAGTTCATCTCCATCGCCGGCCCCTCGGGCAGCGGCAAGACCACGCTGCTCAACCTGATCGGCTGCGTGGACACCGCCACCTCGGGTGTGGTGAAGGTGGCCGGCCAGGACACCAAGCTGCTCTCGGAGCGGCGGCTCACGGACCTGCGGCTGCACACCATCGGGTTCATCTTCCAGAGCTTCAACCTGGTGTCGGTGCTCAGCGTGTTCCAGAACGTGGAGTTCCCCCTGCTGCTGCAGAAGAAGTTCAACGCGGGCCAGCGGCGTGAGCGGGTGATGGCGCTGCTGGAGCAGGTGGGGCTGGCCAACCACGCCAAGCACCGGCCCAACGAGCTGTCCGGCGGCCAGCGCCAGCGCGTGGCCGTGGCGCGCGCCCTGGTGACCCAGCCCCAGATCGTCCTCGCGGACGAGCCCACCGCGAACCTGGACTCGGTGACGGGCCAGCAGATCATCGATCTCATGAAGGACATGAACCGCGAGCGCGGCACCACCTTCATCTTCTCCACGCACGACACGAAGGTGATGTCCCACGCCAACGCCGTGGTGCGGCTCAAGGACGGAAGGGTGCTCGACCGCGTCACCCCGGCCGAGGCGGGCATGGCGCTGGCCTCAGGCGCGGAGGCCCACTGATGGGCACGCTCACGCTGCTCCTGCAGGTGGCCTTCCGCAACCTGTTCAAGAGCAAGGTCAACCTCATCATCGGCGGCATCATCTTCTTCCCCTCGTGCCTGGTGGTGACGGGCGGGGCGCTGCTGGACAGCATGAACTCGTCCATGAGCCGCTCGATCATCGGCTCGCTGTCCGGCCACATCCAGGTCTACTCGGACAAGTCCAAGGAGGAGCTGGCGCTGTTCGGCGGCATGAGCGGGGAGGCGGACATCGCCGCCATCGACAGCTTCGCGCCCATCAAGGCGGCGCTGGAGAAGCACCCCAACGTGCAGACCGTGGTGCCCATGGGCACCAATGGCGCGCTCATCACCTCCGGCAACACGGTGGACCTGACGCTGGCCCGGCTGCGCGACTTGTACCGGAAGAACACCGCCGAGGGTGAGACGCCCGAGCGGCGGGCGCAGATCGACAGCCTCAAGCAGCACGTGCGCCACCTGGCCGATCTGCTCCAGGCCGAGCAGGAGACGCGCCGCATCCTGATTCGCGACGAGGCGCGGGATCCCGCGGAGGCGGCGGCGCTGGAGAAGACGCGCTCGGACGCGTTCTGGGCGGACTTCGAGAAGGATCCGCTCGGCTCGCTCGAGTTCCTGGAGAACCAGCTGGCGCCCCAGGTGGCCGATGGAGATCTGCTCTACATCCGCTACGTGGGCACGGACCTGGACGCGTTCCAGAAGAGCTTCGATCGCATGCAGATCGTCGACGGCCAGAAGGTGCCCGAGGGCAAGCGCGGCATGCTGCTGTCCAAGTTCTTCTACGAGGACAACCTCAAGCTGAAGACGGCGCGCCGGTTGGATCTCATCAAGGAGGCGCGCGACACCAACCACAAGACGATCGCCCTGGATCCCCTGCTCCGGCGCATGGTGAAGGAGAACTCCACGCAGACCCGGGAGATCGTCTACCAGCTTGATCCGCTCAAGACGAAGCAGGCCGTCGCGCGGCTCCAGGAGGCCCTCAAGAGCCAGGAGACGGACCTGTCGAAGCTGCTGGGCGAGTTCCTGACGGTGAAGGACGAGAACTTCGACACCCGCTACAAGCAGTTCTACGAGCAGCTGGCGCCGCTGCTGGACCTGTACCGCATCAAGATGGGCGACACGCTCACCATCACCGCCTTCAGCCGCACCGGCTACGTGCAGAGCGTGAACGTGCCCATCTACGGCACCTACCAGTTCAGCGGCCTGGAGAAGTCCCCGCTGGCGGGCGCGGCCAACCTGATGGATCTGGTCTCCTTCCGCGAGCTGTACGGCTACCTCACCGACGAGAAGAAGGCGGAGATCGCCCAGCTCAAGCAGAAGAGCGGCGCCGCCGAGGTGAAGCGGGAGGACGCCGAGGCGGCCCTCTTCGGCGAGGACGCGCCCTCCAAGCTGGTGGCCGATGCCACCCCCGGGCTGATCAACGAGACCGATCAGATCACCTCCAACGGCGCCGCCCTGCGCAACGAAGACCTGATCAAGCGCGTCTACTCCCAGCACGAGATCGAGGGCGGCATGGTGCTGAGCGCCGCCATCGTCCTCAAAGATCCCTCGAAGCTGGACGCCACCCTGGCGGAGCTGCAGCAGTCCCAGGAGCTGAAGGACCTGAAGCTGCGCGTGGTGAGCTGGCAGAAGGCCGCCGGCCTCATCGGGCAGTTCGTGATGATGATGCGGATGGTGCTGTGGGGCATCATCCTCATCCTCTTCGTGGTGGTGCTGGCCATCATCAACAACGCGGTGATGATGGCGACCCTCCAGCGCGTGAAGGAGGTGGGCACGATGCGGGCCATTGGCGCGCAGCGCTCGTTCATCCTCTCCATGGTGCTGCTGGAGACGGTGGTGCTGGGCCTGGTGTTCGGCGGCCTGGGCGCGGGCACCGGCAGCGCGCTGATCACCTGGCTGCACAACGTGGGCATCCCCGCCGGCTCCGACGAGATGTACTTCTTCTTCAGCGGCCCGCGGCTGCTGCCCACCCTGTCCGCCTCCAACGTCATCTCCGCCTTTGTCCTGGTGGTGGGCGTGTCCCTGTTCTCCACCTTCTACCCCGCCTTCCTGGCCACCCGAGTGTCGCCCGTCACGGCGATGCAGACGGACGAGTGAAGCCATGCTCCAGATCCTCCTGATTGCCTTCCGCAACCTGCTGGCGCACCGCCGGCGCACCGCGCTGCTGGGCGCCGCCATCGCTGGCGTCACCGCAGTGCTCGTCATCCTCATGGGCGTCACCAATGGGATGAAGGCCACCATGCTGGAGTCGGCCACCACGTTGATGAGCGGCCACGTCAACGTGGGCGGCTTCTACAAAGTGACGGCGGGCCAGTCCGCGCCGGTGGTCACCCAGTACCCCAAGCTCATCGAGGTCCTCCGCAAGGAGGTGCCGGAGCTGGACTACGTGTCCCAGCGCGGGCGCGGCTGGGCCAAGCTCGTCTCCGACACCGGCTCCATGCAGGTGGGCATCGGCGGCATCGACGTGGAGGGCGAGCAAGGCTTCCGCAAGGTCGTCCAGGTCCGTGAGGGCAAGCTGGAGGACCTGAAGGAGCCGGGCACCATCCTCATCTTCGAGGAGCAGGCCAAGAAGCTGGAGGTCAAGGTGGGCGACACGCTGACGCTGTCGGCGCCCACCATGCGCGGCGTCAACAACACGCTGGATGTGCGCGTGGTGGCCATCGCGGCCAACATCGGAATGATGAGCGCGTGGAACACCTTCGTGCCCAGCAAGAGCCTGCGCGATCTGTACCAGCTCAAGGAGGACACCACGGGCGCCATCTTCCTGTACCTCAAGGACATGCGGGACATCCCCAAGGTGCAGCAGCGGCTGCGCGAGAAGCTGCCCACGGTGGGCTTCACGCTGATGGACAACGATCCGCGCGCCTTCTGGATGAAGTTCGACGTGGTGAACCGCGAGGGCTGGACGGGGCAGAAGCTGGACATCACCAACTGGGAGGACGAGATCTCCTTCGTGAAGTGGGTCGTCACGGCGCTGGGCGCCATCACCACCGGGCTCACGTTCCTGCTGCTGGTGGTGATCGCCGTGGGCATCATGAATACGCTGTGGATCGCCATCCGGGAGCGCACCCGGGAGATCGGCACGCTGCGCGCCATCGGCATGCAGCGCGGCCGCGTGCTGGTGATGTTCCTCACGGAGGCGCTGATGCTCAGCCTGGCCTCGACGCTCACGGGGGCCGCGGCCGCCTCCGCGCTCTGCACGTTCATCAACGCCCAGCACGTGGTGGCCCCGCAGGTCATCCAGGTGATGCTGCTGACCGAGCACTGGTTCCTCAAGGTGGAGCCCGGCTCCGTGGCCTTCGCCGTGACGCTCATTACCGTGGCTGCGATGATCGTCAGCCTCGTTCCCTCGTTCCTCGCCGCGCGGATGAAGCCCGTGACGGCCATGCACCACATCGGGTGATGCCCATGACGTCTCGAAACCTGCTGTCCGCCGCGCTCGCCGCGGTGCTCCTCGCCTCGCCGGTGGCGTTCGCCCTGGATGCGGCGGAGATGAAGAAGGTGCTGGAGGTCATCGACGACCGGCAGCGCAACGGCGGCGACTACAAGTCGCTGGTGTACCTGGAGCAGAAGGAGAAGGACAAAGCGGACACCGTGCGCGAGGCGCTCGTCTACCGGCGCGACGCGGACGACAAGCTGATGATCCTCTTCACCAAGCCCAAGGGCGAGGCCGGCAAGGGCTACCTGCGGCTGGACAAGAACCTGTGGAGCTACGATCCCAACGTGGGCAAGTGGGAGCGGCGCACCGAGCGCGAGCGCATCGCCGGCACCGACAGCCGCCGCGCCGACTTCGACGAGTCCCGCCTGGCCGAGGAGTACGATCCGGCCTACGAGGGCGAGGAGCCCCTGGGCAAGTTCCAGGTGCACAAGCTGTCGCTCAAGGCCAAGGCCAACATCGACGTGGCCTACCCCGTCGTCAAGCTGTGGGTGGACAAGGCGACCAACAACGTGCTCAAGCGCCAGGAGTTCGCGCTCTCCGGCCGGCTGATGCGCACGCTCTACTATCCGAAGTGGGAGAAGCTCTTCAGCGAGTCCAAGGGCGCCGAGGTCTGGTACCCGCAGGAGATCCGCATCTACGACGAGGTGGAGAAGGCCAACTCCACCATCATCCTCATCAAGAGCGTGGATCTGCGGTCGCTGGAGGCCAACATCTTCACCAAGGCGTGGCTCGAGAGTAAGAGCCGATGAGCCCCCGCACGCTCGCCACAGCGGCGGCCCTGGCCACCGCGCTCGCATACCTGCCCGCCTCCGCCCAGTCGCGGCCGAGCGAAGATGCGCTCTTCGGCGGCGACTCGGGTGACCCGAAGCAGACGCCCGCGGCCTCGGCGGCCGAGAAGCCCCAGGCCACTCCCGAGAGCGCCCCGCCCTCCTCCCGCCCGAGCGAGGACAGCCTCTTCGGGAGCACCTCCGCGGACGACGCGCCCTCCTCCGGCTCCCAGCAACCGCCCTCGCCGGCCAACGCCGCCAGCACTTCGCCCGCGCAGCCTCCCAGCTCGGATGAGGGGCCCTCTGGCCATGATCAGAGCCGTGACGAGCAGGCGCTCGACGGCCACGAGACGAAGGAGGCGTTCGGCTCGGAGGAGCACGTCGACGATCCGCTGAAGATCGGCGGCCAGTTCTACCTGCGCGCCATCATCCAGGGGAACCAGGGGGTCTCCGTCAGCAACACCACCTTCTCCGCGCCCACGCTCGTGGATGGCTATTTCGACGCCCGCCCCACGGACCGGCTGCGCGGAATGGTGGTGGGCCGGCTGAGCTTCGATCCCACCCTCTCCGGCCAGAACCCCAGCCTCCAGGGCACCACCAACCCAGCGGATGGCAGCACCAGCGCTCCTGGCGCCACCGTGCCCAACCCCCGCGTCCTGCTGGATCAGGCGTGGCTGCGCTTCGACATCGAGCGCACGGTGTTCGTCACCGCCGGCAGGCAGCACGTGAAGTGGGGCACCTCGCGCTTCTGGAACCCCACCGACTTCCTGTCGCCCCAGCGCAAGGATCCGCTCGCCGTCTTCGACGCTCGCACCGGCACCTCCATGCTGAAGCTCCATGTGCCCTGGGAGTCCAAGGGGTGGAACTTCTACGGCATCGCCATGCTGGACAACGCCGGGCCTGCCTCCACGCTCGGCCGCATCGGCGGCGCCGCTCGCGCCGAGGTCGTCCTCGGGGAGTCGGAGCTCGGCGCCAGCGCCGTGGCCCAGCGCGGCCACAAGCCCCGCTTCGGGCTCGATCTCTCCACGGCGCTCGGGCCCCTGGACGTGTACGCCGAGGCGGCGCTCAAGCGGGGCTCGGACGTGCCGCTGTACCGCCTGCCCGAGGGGGTCTCGCTCCAGGAGCTCATCCAGCAGGCCCAGGGCATCCAGACCCTGGCGGATCTCAAGAACCTCCCCGTGGAGAGCTACTACCCCACGGGGTTGACGCCGCAGATCTCCGGCGGCGCCAACTACACGTTCGCCTACAGCGAGAACGACAGCGCCACCGTGGGCGTCGAGTACTTCTACAACTCGACCGGCTATGACAGCGCCCTCGCCTACCCGTACCTCATCGCGCAGGGTGCCTTTCAGCCGTTCTACCTGGGCAAGCACTACGCGGCCATCTATGGCGTGCTCGCGGGCCCTGGCTCCTGGGACAAGACCAACTTCGTTCTGACGACCTTGGGCAACCTCTCGGACAAGTCCTTCATCACCCGGTTGGACGTGTCCCACCGCGCGCTCTCGTACCTGAGCATCGAGGGCTACGCCTCCGTGGACTACGGCCAGAAGGGCGGCGAGTTCCGCTTCGCGATGGACTACCCGCCGTTCCAGGTCGGCGGCCGCGCGCTGGTACCCGCTCCCACGATCCAGGTGGGCGGCGGCCTGCGCATCAACCTCTGAGTCACAGCGAGCCGCCGCCGCCGTTGCCCATGTGCTCGCGCATCCGCTGGTGCATCTCCTGGCGGCGCTTCTCGCGCACCTCGGCCTCGGCGCTGACAAGCTGATGCGCCGTCTTCTTCTGCGCGTCGTTCAGCAGCGCCTCGGCCTCGTTGTACGCCGCGTCGTCGTTGGCCTTGAGTTGATCCATAAGGCCCCGGGCCTGCTCGAAGTGGGCGCGCATCTCCTGCTCCGAGGGGCGGTTGGCGGCCGGCTCCCCGCCTCCCTTCGCGTCCTGGGGCATCGGCCCACCCATTCCAGGGCCCATGGGCCCCGGGTGCTGAGGGCGCAGCTGCTCCAGCGCCGACTTCACCGGAGCGTTCTTCTCGGCCAGGGCCTTGTCGATGCGCTCCATGCCTGCAACTTGCGCGTCGGTGAGCGCCAGCTCCTGGCGGTGCTCGAGCAGCACCTGCACCCACGTCTTCTGGGCGAAGGGCGGATGGCCCGGAGGAGGAGGCTGCTGGCCCGCGGCCCCTTGGGACTGGGCCAGGGTGATCAGCGGAAACAGCACGCAGAGGGTGACGAGATGACGTCGCATGGGGCGCTCCTTCTCGAGCAAGAGTGGATGCTCGCCAGGGCCAGGGGACTCCTGTCTCTGGGTTCGCAGGAGCAAGGTGCGCCGCGCATGTGCCGCGAAAATGTCCCTCGCATTACGGAGTGTGTCGGGCCAATCCCTTGGTGGCACACTGAGGTACATATGCGCACATGAGGCGCCATCCGCGCTGATCTCGGTATATAAGAAAAAAATAACCCTCCGTGAACTGCGGGCTCGGATCAGGCGATAACCACGAAAATCCCCTTTTTTGGAGCCCGCCCCATGTCCACCAACGTCAGCAATAACGGCGCTAGCAACAATGCAGCCGCTGAGGCCGCACAGCGTGCCGCAGAAGCCGCTGCAGCCGCCCGCCGTGCTGCTGCCGCCGCCGCCGCTGCCCGCAAGGCCGCGGAGGCCGCTAGCAAGGCCGCGGAGGCCGCCCGCGCCAAGGCCGCGAGCGCCGCCAAGGGCGTGGGAGATGCTCGCAAGGAGCTCGTGCACGGCGAGAACCAGCTGCAGAGCGCCAAGCCCGAGCATCGCGAGGCCGCCAAGAAGAACGTGGAGAAGCTGCGCGGCGACGTGGACACCGCGAAGAATCAGCTCAAGACGGCCAACCGCGCCCTGCTCGAGGCCGAGGACAAGCAGCAGAAGGCCCAGGAGGCCGTGGCGAAGACGTCCCAGGGCGCGCAGGACGCGATGACCACCGCCAACACCGCCGCCGGAAAGGTCCCCGGCGCCTCGGAGATCCCCGGCGGCCTCCAGCCCTACAGCCAGCAGGACATCGCCAAGGCGGGCGTGCACGCCAACGAGATCCGCGACGCCTTTGATGGAGCCGACGGCGCCGAGCGCGCCGAGCTGTCCAAGAAGCTGGGCGTGGATGCCTCCACCGACACGAAGGAGATCCAGGCGGGCCTGGACGCCAACAAGGACTTCGCCGCGCTCAAGCAGGATCCCACCAAGGCCAAGACGCTCGACGAGCTGAAGATCAACAGCGGGCAGGATCTGCGCAAGTTCGGCCAGACGCTGGCGGCTCAGGCCGACGGCGCTCCGGGCAAGGCTGGGGCGGGCAAGGACGCTCTCAACCTCAAGGGCGTCAAGGACAAGGACGCCCTGGCCTCCATCATCCAGACCTCGGGCAACACCCTCACGGACAAGGCGAAGGCCACGGTGGGCGGCGAGCTGTTCGCCAAGATGGTCGCCAACGGCCAGGACCCGAACAAGTCCGCCCACCTCAAGGGCGTGGATCTGGCCGTCGCCGTCCAGCAGAACGAGATGAAGGGCATCGTCGACAAGCCCGTGGGCCAGTGGACCGAGGCCGACGCCAACAAGTACACCAAGGCGCTCGCGGACCAGGTCGAGAAGTACAAGGGCGATCCGGAGGCCGTCGAATCGCTGATGACGATGTCCGGCAAGGCCCTGCAGAAGAGCGCCCAGCTCATCGGCCACCTCACCGGAACCGACGGCAACAAGGACGCCGTCCTGGGGCTGACCAACAACCTGAGCCGCATCGGCAACGCCGCGCCGCCGCGCGCCGCCGCGCAGCTGGCCATCGGCATCGCCAAGGAGATCCCCGAGGACAGCGAGCAGCACTACGTCGATGACGGCTTCGGCAAGTTCATCGACGATGGCGGCCCCTCGAAGTTCCGCGACACCATCGCCGCGGCGCTCAAGCAGCAGGGCAAGGACGAGTCCGCCGACGAGCTGGTCAACAAGAGCGCCGGCGGCGGCATTGGCGGCATCGCCAGCGATATCTGGAACGACGTCAAGGGCGCGGGCGAGTTCCTGCTCGACAAGGCGGGGGACGCGGCCCAGGCGGCGTACAACTTCGTCTCCAAGGAAGTGATCGGCAAGCTGGGCGACTCGCTGCGCAACGCGGCCGCCGGCGCGCTCAACATCGACGGCCAGATCGACAAGCTGAAGTCCGAGGGTGACAGCTTCACGGCCAAGGCGGGCGTGGACGCCAGCCTCTTCGGCGCGGACCTGGGCGCGGGCGTGGAGTTCAAGGTCACCAAGACCTCGGACGGCTACTCCATGGAGCTCGAGGGCGAGGGCAGCGCCGGCGTGGCCTCGAAGCTGAAGCTGCCGGGGCTGGGCGGCACGGACCTGTCGGCCACCGGGACGGCCTCGGCCACGGTGAAGTTCGACTTCAAGAACGCCGCGGACGTGGAGAAGGCCTCCAACACCGTGGCGGGCGTGGCCATGGGCGTGGCGGCCACCGCGGCTGGCGGCCCGCTGGCTCCGCTGGGCGCGGCGATGGTGGCCTCGTCCGGCGACGAGCTGGGCTTCATCGGCGACCACTACTCGTCCACCACCCTGCAGCTGGAGCAGAAGGCCGAGGTGTCCGCGGACGTGGGCGACCAGCTCGGGCTGCCCGGCGCGAAGGTGGGCGGCGCGGTGTCCAGCGCGGAGGCCATCGAGATCCCGCGCAGCGGCCCGCCCAACCTCATCCTCAACCAGAAGGTGGGCGTGAACGGCGACCTGGACATCTCCGGCGCCGTGCCCCTGCCCAGCGGCGGGGCGCTCAGCGGAGGCAAGGTGGGCGGCTCGGCGGAGATCTCCATGGAGACCAAGGTCCCCATCAACCTCAGCCCCGGCCAGCTCATCTCGGATCCGGTGGGCGCGCTGAAGACGGCGGGCAAGACGGCCGTGGACGAGTCCACCACCACGCTGTCCGCCAACGTGGAGTTCAACCACGGCGCGGAGATCAGCGGCGGCCCGGTGACGCTCAACAAGAACGAGGGCATGCAGGTGTCCCTGTCCGCCGAGGCCAAGACCAAGGACATCGTGGGCGCGCTGGGCAAGGCCGTCACGGGCGACCTCAGCGGGGCGCTCAGCTCCCTGAACAAGGACACGAAGGTCTCGGGCGAGGTGCGCGCCTTCACGGACGACAAGGCTGGCTTCGAGAAGGAGGGCGTGGACCTCGGCATCGCCTCGGTGGACGTGACCGCGGAGGCCGAGACGCGCAGCTCGCGGATCCTCAACGACTTCGAAGGCTCGCCCTCGGAGCTGCTCAAGAAGTTCGGCGGCGTGATCAACGGGGTGAACTTCAACCAGACGGCCTGAGCCCCGGCGGCGCACCGGCAGCCAGCCGAGGAGACAGACGAGCGGGCGGGCGCCTCGGTGTCATCGCGTCCAGGAGTGAACAGCTTCCTGGACGATGACACCCTGGCTCGCACTCTCTCTCGGCCTGTGGCTTGGGCAGACGCCCGAGCAGACCTCCTCCCTGCCCGCTGACGGCTCGACGCAGGATCCCGCGGCCCTCCAGCTCCGGGACGCCTGGGAGCGGGCGCTGGCGAACGCGGACGCGACCGGCACCGGACAGGGGACCGGCGGCTCCGGGACAGGGGGAACCTCGGACAGCGCGCAGGGGGCCCAGGCCACGGGCTCGAGTGGGGGCTCGAACGGCTCGGCCGGGAACACGCGCCAGCAGGTGGAGCAGCTCCGCGCCCAGGTCCAGTCGCTGCAGTCCCAGCTCGCCGCCCAGCAAGAGGAGAGCGCCGCCAACGCCCAGGGCCTCCAGCAGCAGCTCACCGGCATTCAGGACCGCGCCGCGGGGCTGGAGCGCCTGCGCCAGCAACGCTTGGCCGAGCTGGATCACGCCCGAAACTGGATGGTCGCGGCCGACCAGGCGCTCGAGGTGGGAGACATGGCCATCGGCGATGCGCTGGGCGAGGCGGACTCGGCGCTCGCTCAGGTGCTCCAGAGCGCCTCGGCCACGGGCGGCGGGCAGACGGTGAGCCTCATCGAGGACGCTCGCGGCTTCATCGCCCAGGCCCTGGAGTCCACGGGCCACCGCGACACCCTGCAGGCCCGCCAGTACCTGTTCGCCGCCGACTGGCGCGTGCGCGAGGCCCGGAGACAGAACCTCGACGTACCCAGCGCCACCGTCGTCACCCAGTGAAGGACAGCGCCCCGCCGCTCAGAGCTTCTCGCGGAGGATGAGCAGCCCGCGAGACGTGTCCGTCGCGTAGATGTAGCCGTCTCCCGGCACGGCCACGTCGGTGACGCCCTCGAAGAACGCCTGGCCGCGGCCCGAGTCCGTCTCCTTCCACGTGTTGAAGTAGCCCACCTGGGCCGGCTCGTTGGGGTTGGACACGTCCAGCACGCGCACGCCGTCCTGGTAGTGCGCCACGTAGAGCTTGGTGCCCACCAGCTTCCCTCCGCGGACGGACACCTCCGGGCGCGCCGGCACCTCCGCCACCTGGGTGATGTTGGTGGGCGAGCTGACGTCCAGCACGCGCAGGTGCGCGCCCCAGCCCTCCCCCGCCTCGAAGGCGAGCGTGCGGTTGCCGATGGGGCCCACGTCCACCGTACGCGTGGTGGCGTCCGTATACGAGAAGCGCCCCAGCAGCTTGGGCGCCTTCGGGGTGCTCACGTCCGACACCGCCAGCCCGTAGGACCAGTGGCTCACGTACAGCAGCCCGTTGCGGACCAGGACCTCGTAGGGCCTGTCTCCCAGCACCGGCTGGGTCTGCTCGACGAAGTAGCGCTTGGCCATCACCAGCTCGCGCGGGTTGGTGGCGTCGAAGATGATGACCTCCGCGTTCGGGAAGGGCGCGGCCGCGTAGAGCCAGGTGCCATCGCCGGTGATCGAGCGCACATCGGGCGCGTCCGACGGGAACGACTTGAGCGCGAGCGGCTCCGCCGGGTTCGTCACGTCATAGAGCAGCACGCCCTTCTTGCTGCTGGCGATGTACATCGTCTGATCCTTCACCCAGACCTGGTTCCAGGCGTCGTCCTGGGGGACCAGCTCCGCCACCTTGCGCGGGGCCGTGGGCTTGGAGATGTCGTAGATGTAGATGCCCGCGTCGCGCGCCGACACGTAGGCGTAGCCGCCCGTCACGAAGAGATCCACGGGCTCGCCGCGCGGCAGGGCGAGCTCCGAGACGAGCTCCAGCCCGGAGGCGTCGCTCTGGCTCTCGCCCTCGCGGCGCTGCACGCGCCGGGCCTCGAAGGTCCCGGACAGATCCAGGGCACCGTTGGTGCAGCGGCGGAACCTGCCTTGCACCTGGGTGGGCGAGCTCGAGCTGCAGCCGGCGAACAGGTACTTCATCGGGACCCCGGTGGTGGCCTCCAGCACCTCGCTGGTCACCGAGAACACGTCCGGCTCGACGCGCGTCTCCGAGATGGGCAGTCCGGAGAGCGCTGGCTCCCCGACGTACTTCATGACGCCGGTGGTCCGCCCCCCATCATCGAAGGTGATGTCCATGTTCCAGATGCCCTGGGGCTGGAGGGCCCCGAGGCCGGACCGATCGCACGAGCTCAGATCGATCTTCTCGAGCTCACAGTCGGCATGGGCCACCGGCTCGTCTTTTTTCCAACACCCAGTTGCAAGTACCAGGGCACACACGGTCAGCGAAAAGTGGCGAATCATAGCCCCTTCCATACCGAGTGCGCCGCCAAGACGAAAGTGCTACCGGAGTGGTTGCTTGGTGGCAGGGAAGTACAGAGCTGAGCAAAACCACACGTTATGGTTGAACCTCCCCCTCCCGGGAGAGAGCCTCCATACCTACGTACGCTCCGTCGCCCGACCCCCAGCCCCTGAGGTCGTATCCGTGAACCGACGCTCCCTTGTCGCCATTGCGCTCTTGCTGCTCCTGCCGAGCGCGGCCCTCGCGCAGGTCTTTGTCTATCCACGCCGCGCTGATCGGAGCCAGGTCAACACCTTCGACTTCGAGTGGCGCCACCTGGATATCCTCGTCGGCCCCGGCGCCAAGGGCCTGGCCAAGCCGCCCGAGCGGACCGCCAGCTCGCAGCCGCCGGGAGCGCCCGCCGGCCCCAACCCCAACGTCACCACCATGAGCCCTGGGGCGATGGGGACGCCGGGGTCCGCTGGGCCTCAAGACGGGACGCCGCAGATGAGCTCCACGCCCGAAGGGGGCGGAGTCCAGGTGGCGAGCGCTGGCAGCCCGGACGGTGGGGTGCCGGGCGGAGACGGTGGCATGCTGGGCGGAGACGGCGGCATGCTCGCGAGCGAGTTCGGCCACATGGCCTTCGAGCCTCCGCCGCCTCCCACCGCGGCGTTCTCCCCGGACGCGGGGACGTCTCCGGATGGAGGCCCCAAGTACGCCACCACGCTGGGCCCCGCCACGGGCGGTGTGCGCTTCTTCTTCTACGAGCGTGAGCGCCAGGTGGCCGAGCGCGCCGCCCCGCTCATCGAGGACTCGTACCGCTACCTGGTGAGCCAGTTCCACTATGTGCCCAAGGAGACGTTCCCCTACATCCTCTACAACAGCTACCAGGAGTTCCTGCAGACGCACGTGTTCGCCGTCTCGGAGGGCACGCTGGGCGTCACCAGCACGGAGGATCTGAAGCTGTCGCTGCCGTACCTGGGAGATCACCGGCTCTTCCAGGAGATCAGCACGCACGAGCTGTCGCACCAGTTCACCATCCAGAAGGTGCGCACCATCGCCGAGACCAAGAAGACGTTCGGCGATCCGCTCCAGGCCATGCCGCTGTGGTTCGTGGAAGGTCTGGCCGAGTTCTACGCCAAGCGCGGGTTGGATCCCGAGGCGGAGATGCTCGTGAGGGATCTGATGGTGAACCCGGATCTGGCCAAGGGCTACGCGTTCCTCGACTTCTTCTCTCCCGGGCCGTACGGGTACCTGTGGATCTACAAGGCCGGCCAGGCCCGGTGCACGTTCCTGGAGGAGGAGTACGGCGCGGGCTTCATCCAGCGGGTGCTGGAGGAGTCGCCCCGGCTCATCTCGGGCGGCAGGGACTTGCCGTCCATGAAGTTCGAGGAGCTGCTGCAGAAGCTCACCGGGGATGATCCGAAGAAGATCTCCGCGCGCTTCGAGAACTGGCTGAAGCGGCGGGCCTTCAAGGACTACCTGAGCTCCGCGCAGTCCGCCCCGGCGATGGATCTGATGGAGGAGCGCGAGGGCATCGTCACGGCGATGAACAGCTCGCCGGATGGGCGGGTGATCGCCTACCGCACCATCATCCCGGACACGGGCGAGAGCCAGCTCTACCTGGTGGATCCGAAGGCTCCCCACAGCTCGACCAAGGTAGCGGTCGACGGAGTGCCCGGCGCCGAGTCGCTGCACCCCATCTTCGGGCGCAACTTCGCGCTGACGAAGGATCGGCTCGCGTACGTGGCGGAGGTGAACGGGCGGGACATCATCTACGTGCAGGACTACACCTACACCTCCGAGCAGAAGACCGGGGAGGAGCTGGTGCGCCACAACGCCATGCGCACCGGCTTCCAGCGGCAGACCAACTTCTCGGTCGACATCAGCCTGGGCGGCAAGGCGGCATACCGCGTGGGGCAGCACGGGCTGCTCGGGGTGTCCACGGTGGCCTTCTCTCCGGATGGCAAGTCGCTGGCCTTCATCGGCATCAACGACGCGGGCATCCGGGACGTGTACGTGCTCCGGCTGGATCAGGGCGAGGACGCGAAGCCGCGCAAGCTCACCGACGACATCTACGCCGAGCGGCACATCACCTGGGGGCCGAGCGGCATCATCTACACCTCGGACGCGACGTCCCACCGCTTCTACAACCTGTTCCGCATCAAGCCGGACGTGCCGGGCCAGCCCGAGCGCCTCACCACCCAGGAGCGGGACGAGGCGGATCCGGTGGCCCTGCCGGACGGCCGCATCTTCTTCGTGGCCTGGCGGCACAGCAGCTCGGATCTCCATGAGCTGATGGCGGACGGCTCGATCGTCCGCCGCACGGACGTCACCACGGGCGTCTTCGAGCCGGGCGCCGGCCCCGAGGGCAGCCTGTGGCTGCTGTTCCACCAGTCCGGCGAGCGCCGGCCCGCGCAGCTGGCCGCGACGAAGATGCTGAGCCTGCCCACGGAGGCGTCTCCGCCGCCCGCGCCGCCCGCGCCGCTGGCGTCCATGGCGCTGAGCAGCGCCCAGCCGTACGAGCCCTTTGCCCGGCAGAACATCGAGCTGGGCCCCATCATGGGCTTCGCCGGCGCGGGCACCGGTGGCTTCTACGGCCAGGTCTTCGCCATGGCGAGCGACCGCATGAAGGACCACGCCATGCTGCTGAGCATGGCGATCTACGGCTCGTTCAAGCTGACGGACGGTGTGCTGCTCTACGTCAACCAGGAGAAGCGGACGACGTGGGGCATGGGGCTCTTCCAGTCCCTGCGCTTCCGGCTGGATGAGAGCTTCGCGGCCTCGGGCGTGTCCTTCTTCTCCGGAGAGCGCTACTACGGCGCGATCGCCAACATGCGCTACCCGCTCAGCAGCTTCCTCTACCTGCAGGGAGAGGTGACGGCGGGAGGGACGTCGTACTTCATCGATTCGTACACCGCGTTCCGCCTGCAGAACCCCTCGTTCAACCCCGCGCTGCAGAACCTGTATGCGCCGTGGCTCGCCGCCAACAGCCAAGGGCGCTTCCAGACGGAGCTGACGGGGCAGATCGGCTACAACACCATCCGCTACCACTACGCCACGGGCCCGCTGTCGGGCAGCTCGGCGCTGCTGGAGGCCACGGTGAGCGTGCAGCCCTTCAACTCCCAGGCCTACAGCAACATCCGGCTGGATCTGGAGCGCTACTTCCAGATCTACGGGCGAACCAACATCTTCATCCGCGCCGCGGGCGGCACCACGCTCGGCGGCATCTATGCCCGCTCGTACTTCCTGTCCAGCTTCGACACGCTGCGCGGCGTGAACTTCGCCGATGAGCGCTGGCTGCTCGGCCGCCACTTCGGCTACTCCACGACGGAGCTGCAGGTGCCGCTCAATGATCTCATCCGGATCGCGTTCCTCAGCGATCTGGAGGCCATTGCCGGCGTGGACCTGGGCGCCGTGGGCAACACAGGCCGGGTGCTGTGGGATCACCGGGTGCTGGACGTCGTCGCGGGCTTCAACATCGCGCTGGGGCCCTTGCTCATGCGGCTGCACTTCGCGCGGCCGCTGGATATCGGCGCCGCGGCGGGCAAGCCGGATCCGAACTGGGTGACCAACTTCTCGATCGGCATCGCCGGGCTCAACGGCTTCTTCGATCGGAAGGGGGAAGGCGACTCGCGGCCACCTCCGGGCCTCCCACAAGGCGCCTACATGGGCGGCGGGGGGATGCCTGGGCAGTGAGCGACGCTCTCAGGGGGCGGTGGCTGGACGCCCGCCCCCTGCCCCACCCCGGGCTCAGTGCGCGAAGAGCCAGCGCCGCTTGTAGGCCTTGGACAGGGCGAAGAAGACCACGACGAGCGCGGCGAGCCCTCCGAGCAGCCACGCGCGCCGCGGCGTCAACATGCCCCGGGCCTGGCTCTCCCACGCCAGGAGCACCAGCGCCCCGAGCGCCCACGCGGCGAACGGGTTGTGCTCCTTCTTGATGGCCCGGCCCAGATCGAACCGGGCGCGCAGCTTGCCCTCGTACGCGGGCGTCAGCCGCGGCACCCAGCGCGGCACCTTGGCGAGGAACTCCTCGTACGGCGCGCCGAACTGCCGGCGGAGGAAGTCCTCCTCGGCTCGGATGATGAAGAAGTACTCCCCGAAGAAGAACGCGAGCCCGCCCAGGTACACCCACGGATCATGGGCGATGAGCAGCAGGCCCAGGCAGATGCCCAGGTTGCCCACGTAGAGCGGGTTGCGCACGTACGCATACGGCCCGCGCGTGTTCAGCGTGACGGCCTCGAGGACATCGCCCTGGCCGCTGGTGCCCTCGGGGACCTGCCCCAGCGTGTAGAAGCGCAGCGCCTGCCCGGCCAGCGCCACCGCCAGGCCGATCCAGTTGAGCGCGGCATCCGCTCCCGGGCCGCCGGGGCCCGCGGCTCCCCGCGAGCGGGCCAGCAGGAACGCCAGGCCCACGATGACGGGCACCGGCGTGAAGCTGCGAAGACGGAAGAGGGTTTGTCCGAGGCTGAGGGTCCGTGCCGCCATGATGTGGCCCCGCCTACCACGGAAGCCGGCCCCGTGTCCCCCCTACCGCCACGGGGCGGCCCCACCCACCAGCGGGCGAGGAACCAGGCTCAGGACTGAGCGGCCACGAGCGCCGCGTTGGCGCGGGCCAGGGGCCCCCCGTCGGGCTTGGGGATGCGCTCGAAGTCGCCTCGCAGCGCCTTGAGGGCGAACTTCTCCAGATCGATCTCCTTGCGCGTGCGCACCCCACCCAGCGCGCGCACCAGCTCGGCCAGTGGCCCGAAGCCCATCAGGCCCTGCTGGAGCATCAGCCCCGCCGCCACCTCGCCGAGGATCCGCCAGCGGCCGCCATCCCGCCGGGCCAGCCACAGCCCCAGCAGCGCCATCGCCGAGCCCACCACCATCACCGCCCGGTTGAGATCCCATTCCCGCTCGAGCTTCTCGAGGTAGTGACTGATCTGCGAGCGCTCCTGCTCGGCCATGTGGCGCACGCAGCGCTCCACCCGCTCGTCAATGCGCTTGTTGACCTCGCCGGGCGCGTGCGAGCGCACCTCGTCGGTCGCTGTCTGGTTCCACGACTCCATAACCGGCTCCCTCGCTGTCTCAGTCACACCGTTCTTTCAAAGGTAGGGGTGGAACCGAGCCGCTCGCCGCTCCCGGTCCAGAGCACCGGCCCCCCTGCCGAAGAGCAGGCAGGCAAGCCCCTTGGCGCGGAAGGAAAACCTTTTCGTACCCGTCCCCGCTTCTTGCTCCGCACGCACGGTGTAGCGGTTGGGGAGGGAACTCTCCTCGCGAGGATGAGAGGGGCGGCACCCCATTCCGCCCCGCGGGGCTGGGACGAAGGCCTGGGACAACAGGGCACAGCCCTTGCTGAGCATCCAAGCGATGAGACTCGCACGGCCGCTCCTGATCGCCTCCCTGACCTTCCTGTTCGCCTGCCAGAGCAGCCAGCAGAGCGAGGAGCCATCGCTCCCCGCCCCCTCGTCCCACGCGGAGCCCGAGCAACCGCCCGCGCCGACTCCCGCTCCTCCGGCGCCGCCTCCGGTGGTGACGCCTCCCAAGCCACCCGAGCCGCCGCCACCCGCGCCGACTCCGCCCGAGCCGCCGTCCATCCCCGAGGCCCAGCGGCCCTTCGTGCTGCCGGCGGTGCAGTCGTCCGTCCAGGACTACGAGCTGGTGATGCCGGACGAGGTGCTCCAGCGGTTCATGGCCGATCCGGAGACGCCGGACCAGGACGCCACCTTCAAGGCCAACGGCACCACGTACAACGTGAAGGTCCGCCTGCGAGGCGCCTCGGCGCGCACGTTCCCCAAGAAGAGCTGGAACGTGAGCTTCCCCAAGGCCACGCCTTTCGAGGGCCGGACCTCGCTCAACCTCGTGGCCGAGTACGCCGATGCCACGCTGCTGGCGGAGAAGATCTCCTATGACATCCTGGCCGCCATGCGCGTGCCGGCGCCGCAGACGAAGTTCGTCCGCGTGACGGTGAACGGCATCTACCAGGGGCCCTTCCTCGACATCGAGCAGGTGAACAAGTCCTTCCTCAAGGCCCACGGCCTCGCGGATGCGGACGCCACCATCTACCGGGCGGGCTGGAAGGACAGCGAGTTCAAGACCTGGAAGGTGCCGTACCAGGGCGACTGGGTGAAGAAGACGAACGAGCAGTCCTCCGACGATGCGCTCCACGAGGTGCTCGACATCATCAACCACACCCCCGAGCCGCAGCTCTCGAGCGCCCTGGGGCAGCACCTGGAGCTGGAGTGGCTGCTGCGCTCCATGGTCATGGACGCGCTGATGTCCAACGACTACGTGGAGGACTCGGAGAGCTACTTCATCCACGACAAGGTGACGCAGCGCTGGGTGTACGTGCCGTGGGATCTCAACAACGTGGACGCGCGCTGGTGGTACCCCATCCCCGCCGATCAGGCGCAGCCCTCGGTGCGCCATCCGCTCTTCCCGTTCACCCTCACCGACGCGTGGACGCAGAAGATGTACGACCAGCGCAAGAACGAGACGGAGGCCTACCCTGGCTATCTGCCCGTGTTCTCCAACCTGGGCAGCCGCGTGGTGCTGAACCCGGAGCTGCGCGCACGGCTCGTGGTCTATCTGCGCAAGGCGCTGGACGAGTTCTTCAAGCCGGAGGTGATGAACCCGTACATCGACGCGCTCCACGCCGCGGTGGATCCGTCCATGCACAACGATCCGTACATGGACTACGGGCGGTTCAGCGTGGGCCACACGTTCCTGAAGAGCTACGTCACCCAGCGCCGCAAGTTCGTCCTCTCCGAGCTGAACCGGTACGCCGCGCGGAAGCCGGCCCTCGTCATCGAGGAGTTCGACCCGCGCGAGGGCGCCATCGTCCTGGGCAACCGGAGCAGCCAGCCCCTGTCCCTGGCCGGCAAGACGCTGACCACGAACCTGCGCGTGAGCCTGAGAGAGCTGGTGAGCCAGCCCACGGCCACGGTGCTCCCGGACGTGACGCTCGCCCCGGGTGAGCAGCGGCGATTCACCGCCGCGGAGCTGGGGCTGACGTTCCCGGCGAAGGGAGAAGTCGGCGTGTTCGACGGCGTATCCGTGGTGGGCTTCTTCGACGCGCTCTTCTATGGGGCGCTGCCCGACGGCCAGCGCTACGTGCAGGGTCCGAAGGGCTGGGAGGCGCACTGACGGAGCGCGGCTATGCCGCCCAGGCCCGCTGCGGTAGGCTGCCCGCCGCATGGCGATCGAGAAGGCGCTGCTGCTCATCGCGGACATCGGCGGATACACCCGCTTCATGAAGCACCACCGCTTCGGCCTCGCGCACGCGCAGGACACGGTGGCCCAGCTGCTCGAAGCAGTCATTGATGCCGCTGGCCGCTTCAAGCTCGCGAAGCTCGAGGGCGACGCGGCCTTCTTCTACGCCGTGGGTGAGGACTTCACGGCCTTCTCCCGGCACGTCGCGGACATCCGCCGCGCCTTCGTCTCCAAGAAGGAGCAGCTCATCGTCGACCGGATGTGCACGTGCGAGGGGTGCATGCAGGTGGCGGGGCTCACGCTCAAGTTCGTGGCCCACGCAGGCGAGATCGCCTTCCAGAAGGTGAAGCGCTACACCGAGCTGGCCGGAGTGGACGTCATCCTCGTGCACCGGATGCTGAAGAACGACGTGCCCGTGCCCGAGTACGTCTTGATGACCGACGCCGTGCTCGGGAAGCTGGATCCCGAGCTGCGCCGGTTCGCCCACGGCATCGAGCACGAGTTCGAGAGCATGGGCCGCACGGCGACGCACTACATCGATCTGAACGAGATCGCCTCGGCGCTGCCGCAGAAGCTGGCGCCCAGCCTGCCGCGCAAGCTGTGGCACAAGGCGACGAAGGAGCTGCGCTCGCTGCCGTACCTGCTCGGGCTCAAGGAGCCCTGCCAGGACTACCGCAACGTCGAGGTTGTCGACTCGCCCAAGTCATGAACGGCCGCCGAGCCGGGCCTCGAGCTCGTCTCGGAAGTAGCGCAGGCCCTGCTCGAACCGGCCGAGCCGCACGAACTCGTTGGCCCCGGAGCGCAGCCCGGACTGGATGGACTCGCCCATGGCCATGTCCTCCTGCACCGCCCCGAGCAGGATCTCGATGTTCTTCTGCCAGTAGCGCGCCGCCTTCTCCGTCGCCGGGAGCTCGGGGATCAGCGTGAGGGTCCGGTACTCCGTCACGTCGGGCCCCATGGGGAACGCGGTGCTCACCGACACGTGATCCGGTTGGACGAGGATCAGCACATTGGGGAAGAGCTGGAACAGGATGTTGGCGTGCTTGCGAAGCTCCCACCCCTGCTCCGGCGTCCCGGCCAGTGACTCGATGGAGCGCTTCGGGAAGATGGCCCGGATGTGCGGGCGGAGCGGATCCACCAGGCCCACGTTGTTGAAGAACAGCGGGTAGATGGACTCCCGGTGCGCGTACTTGAGGTGGTACGCCTCCAGGAAGATCTCGATCGCGATCTTCCAGTTGAGCTTCTTCTCGATCCGGGACGGCTGATAGGCCACGTGCTTGTCCAGCCCGAAGCCGGCCAGCTCCGCCGCCACCGGCGCCAGGAACGTGTCCACGTCCGGGCCTCCCGGCTCCAGCGTGACCCACAGCAAGCCCAGCCGCTCCGCCACCGGCACGCGGACCAGCCCCACCGACTCCGAGGGCCGGCTCGGGAACCCGGCTTCGTCCGGCACCGCGCGCAGCCGCCCCGTCGAGTCATACGTCCACCCGTGGTACGGACACACGAACGCCTGCTTGCGCCGCCCCTGCTCCTCCGGCACGAGCCGGGTCCCTCGGTGGCGGCAGACGTTGAGGAAGCACGTCAGCTCGCCCGAGGCCGTCCGGCACAGCAGCAGCGGAGTGCCCGTCGCGTTGTGGGTGCAGTAGTCCCCCGGCTCGGCGAGCTGCGACACGTGGCCGACGAGCAGCGGCAGCTTGCGGAACAGCCGGCGCTCGGCCTCGAACCGCTCCGGCTGGAGGTAGGGCGCCACCGGCAGGCGGGACTCGTCCTCCACCATGTGCGTGGTGCCCGCGCGCAGGTGCTCCAGCACCCGGTGGATCAGCTCGACCTGCTTCCCATGCTCCACGGCGGTCCTCCCGGCGCGTCGGCGCTCGCTCCGCCTCTCAGGATGAACGAGCGCTCACGGTGGCCGCAACCCCACCCGGAGTGCGCGAGGGCTCAGCCCCAGGGCCGCAGGATCAGCAGGTAGAGGGGCAGCGCGACCTCGAGCAGATAGGTCAGCACCGCTCCCGGAATCTGGATGGCCTGCACGCCACGCATGATCCCCACCGCATGGAACAGCCGCGACAGGATGATCGCGCCTCCGAAGATGTGGAGCACGATCGAGGAGCCACCGCACAGCTCAGCGGCCAGGAGCAGGAGCAGGAGCAGCGGCACGTGCTCCACGCTGTTGCCGTGAGCGCGGATGGCGCCCGCCAGCTCTTTATGGCCTCCGTCGCCGAGGAAGACGTTGTACTTGCCTCGCAGGCGGCTGACGTTGACCCCCAGCCCCAGGATCACCAGGGAGTTGAGCGCCGCATAGAGCGCCGTCACGGGGACTGCCATCAACGTCGTGCCAAGAATCGGGTTGGCCATCGCGGTTTCACCTCGTCACAGGGAGTGAGCCCCGACCATAGATGCGTCCTGTCCTTCAGGCACCGTTTTGGCCAGCACTCTTCCCCGGGGAGGGTGTCCTCGGCCCACCGTCCCCAGGCCAGACGCTCTGATCACGCCTTGACAGTCTGGATCCCGGGGGCGGACGATCGCAGGAACCCATGTCAGTGTCCTCCCAGAACGAGCCGGTCATCTTCAGTCAGATGTTTGAGGCGCTGATCATGCACGCGATGCGGGGCAAGCTCGGCCCGGACACGATGCGCAAGATCGAGGCGGCGGGGATTGATCTCAGCCGCCCGCTGCTCGTCGCCTACCCCCTCACCGTCTGGTACGACGCGGTGTGGACGTGCGCGCAGCTGCTCTTCCCGGAGCTGCCGCGCACCGAGGCCATCTACGCCACCGGCCGCAAGGTGGCGGACGGCTACAGCCACACGACGATGGGCAAGGCGCTCTTCTCGGGGCTGCGCAAGCTGGGCTGGCAGCGCGCGCTGGGGCAGATGGCGCGCTCCTTGCGCACCGGCGGCAACTTCCTGGCCTCCCACGCCAACGAGCTGCCCACGGGAGACCTGGAGATCACCCTGGAGATCCTCCCCGAGTTCATCCCCGCGCTGGGCGGCCACCCCGGCATTGACTCGAGCTTCATGCGCGGCTTCCTGGATGCGTCAGCGGAGCTCATCCGCGGACCGGACTCTCCCAAGTTCTCGCTCACGGCGGCCGATCCCGCGGTTCGCAAGGCCACCTTCCTCCTGAGGGAGAAGGCCTGAGGCTCAGGGGTGCTCGCGCACCACCCGCGCCGCCGTTGACACCAGAGGCTTGGCACGAATCAGAATGCTCCATGCAAGTCCCTCCGCAGAGCCAGCTCGGTGGCAGACTCAAAAGTCCCCTGTGGCATTGTCTTCTTGGAAGCTTTGCATTTCTTGCAATCATCCCACTGGCATGCGTGTCGCCGAAGCCTCCTCCAGGCGTTGTGCGCTTCGACCCCACGAATTTTCCAGACAGTGTTGACGGTCCGATTATGAAATGAGTCTTCTCGTGGAGAGCACAGAACCCATTCCTCCGGACAACCAAGGCGAGCGAAGGTGTAAGGCTCCCGCGTTCGTGAATGATCCGCGTTATCCACAGCGCAGCCTCCAGTACCGCTACTTCCTCCACAATCACTCTGCCGTACCCACCAATATCTCTGACAGAGACATTCGCGCGGTCATCAAGAGCGCGCTAATCCATGGCAAGTCCGTCGAAACAAAGGAAGGAAAAATTCCCGTTGCTGTCATCGCGTTCATCTCGAACACCTACGAGCCCTCCCCCAACTCCTGTGATGGCTTCTACGAGTATGACTGGGGCAGTCCCAAGGTAATGAAGTGGACCCCCGACGAGCACGGCGTGTGGCACAGCAAGAAAGCTGGCAGCGTCACCTGGATTAACGAAACCGAGTTTCAGTTCGAGCGGGGCGAATAGCTTGGTGCTCGCCACAATCTGAATTCAAGGTGCCCCATGAGGACAGGAAAGCTATTCTTTGGAATTACTGTCATTCTCTCTGGCTGCGTGCTCCAAGGCACACGCTCATCCGTGATTGAGAACGACACCTCCATTGCCTTCCCGCAGTTCTTCGCGCGCCCCGCAGTCAAGGTTGGAGGCGAGAGCGTACCCTACGAGGTCGATGGTGTGACCCTTCGGGCCATCATGATCGCCGCCAATGATTTTCTACCCCCTGACAAGAAGGAAAAGCAATGCTGGGATAGGCAAGAGGCGTATCAATACCGGGTCATTCGCCAGGGGGACATCCTCTTCGTGGATATCTCCGAGGACATTCAGTATTGTGGTTTGAAATACGTATCGGTGGACTCAGGCGCGCAATATGCCATCAGCTCTGACGGCCGAATCCTGCGACGCCTGATCGGCGCGGAGCCCGAGGGTCCTGTGAGTCCAGCGCAGCCCGAGGCTGCTAGCCAGAAGGTCCTGACAGCACCGGACGCGGGGGCGGATCCGATGCCTCCGCCGATGCCCGAGCCTGCTCCTCCGCAGGCTCCCGATAGCGGCGTCCCAGGCACGCCACCATGATGAACTGGCTTTCGCGATGAAACTCAGGGGTGCTCGCGCACCACGAGCAGCCGCCGCGAGCTCAGCCCTCTGTCATCCGTGACGAGGATCTCGTGGGTGCCCACCGAGGGCGTCCACCACAGCCGCTCGTCCGCCTTCGCCTTGCCCAGGAACTTTCCGTTCACGAACCAGGACAACTCCCGGTCGTGCGCCGTCTCCGCTTCCAAGGGCACCTCCTGCTGCTCCGGCGACATGCCGGGGATCAGCAGCGCCACCTGGCCCTCGGCCGGCGAGAGGATCTCCGGCGCGTGCTCGGCGCCTCCGGGCTCGCAGCCGGGCGCGTAGGCGGGCGGCTCGGGCAGGCTGCGGTGCTGCTCCGTCAGCCAGCGGCGGATGCTGGCGGGCCACGTGAGGTACACCCGCGACTCCGTCTGCCGGCCCGCCCGGCACACCGGGCTCACCGCGAGCCCCGACTTCGCATCCACCTCCACCTTCTGGTGGTACGGGCACGGCTGCGTGGGCACCGAGGAGCGCCGCGCGTACACCTGTCTGCGCTCCTTGCACGCGTCCGTGGGCAGGTGGCCCGAGTAGGCGCACACCTCCACGAGCGTGAGATCCGGCGGAGGCACCGTGTCCTCCTTCACGGCGGCGCGCCCGCGGGGGCCCACGGCCTCCAGCAGATCGAACAGCAGCGGCCCGGCCGCGTCCGCGCCCACCAGGTGCACGCTGGGCGAGTTGTCGAAGTTGCCCAGCCACACCACCGCCGTGTGCCGAGGCCCCGAGCCCGCCGCCCACGCATCGCGGTGGCCGAAGCTGGTGCCCGTCTTCCAGTGCACCTGCGCGGGCAGGCCGGTGAGCTGGCGGCGCGTGGGGAAGTCTGGCCGATCCCTCAGGGACAACGAGTGCCGGGTGAGCCACGCCGCGCCCGGAGAGAACAGCTCCCGAGGCTCCGCGGCGGGCCTGCCCTCCTCCAGCACCTTGAGCGGGCGCGAGCGGCCCTCCTCCGCGAGCGCCACGTACACCCCAGCCAGCTCCAGCGGAGTCACCTCCAGGCCGCCCACGGCCGCGGACAGGCCGTAGTAGCCGGGATCCGGCCGCAGGCTCTCGACACCGGCCAGGCGCAGCGTGCCCAGGAAGCGCTCCACGCCGAGTTCCTTCAACAGGTTCACGAACGGCAGGTTGAGCGACTGGGACAGCGCGTACTCCATCCGCACCAGCCCCATGAAGCGCCCGTCGAAGTTGCGCGGCGCGTAGCCGCCGTAGGACTCGGGGATGTCCGCCACGAGGTGCTCGGGCAGCACCACGCCTCGATCGATCCCCATCGCATAGAGCACCGGCTTGAGCGCCGAGCCGGGCGAGCGCGGCGTGTCGAAGCCGATGATCTGCCCACCATGCTGGGTGTCGAAGAAGTCGAAGCTGCCCACCAGCGCGAGCACCTCCGAGCGCTCGTGGTCCACCACCACCGCCACGCCGTTGTGGATGCCCTTCGTGGCCAGATCCGGCGCCGCGTCGCGCATCAGCCGCTCGGCCAGCCGCTGGGTGCCCGCGTCCAGCGTGGTGCGCAGCCGCCCCAGCTCGGGCCGCTGGGCCCGGAGCCACATGGCCGCATGCGGCGCCTCCCGAGGGAATGGCGTCAGGTCGCTCGGCACGGGCGTACTGCGCACCTCCGCGAGCACCGCCGAGGGCGCGGCCTTGGCCTCCGAAGGCCCCAGCGGGAGCGCCGTCTCCACCAGCAGCCGCCGCGCCACCTCGTCCCGCGCCGCCTTCAGCCGCTCCACGTTCTCCGGCGTGGGGAAGCGCCGGTTGGGGTTCTGCGGCACGGCGAGCAGCGTGGCGATCTCCGCTGGGCTCAGGTGCGTGGCGCGGTGCCCGAAGTACGCCAGTGACGCGGCCTCCACTCCCTCCACGTTGCGCCCGTACGGGACGAACTGGAGGTAGCCGGCCAGGATGTCGTCCTTGGACAGGCGCAGCTCGAGCTGCATCGCCCGGAAGGACTCGATGACCTTCGACACGAGGGTGCGCGGCCGGGGCTCCAGCACGCGCACCAGCTGCATGGTGAGCGTGGAGGCCCCGGACACGCGGCGCCCCTTCGTCACGTTGGAGGCCACCGCGCGCACCACCGCCAGCGGATCCACGCCCGGGTGCCACGCGAAGCGCTTGTCCTCCAGCGCGAGCAGCGCCCGGAGGTAGGCCGGATCGATGTCCCCCGGCCGCGTGGGGATGCGCCACCGCTCGTCCGGAGCGAGGAAGACATGGGCCGGAGTGCCATCCCGGTACTCGATCACCACCGAGTGCGGCGCCGCCAGCCGCTCCGGCAACGGCACGAGCCACGCCGCCGCGCCCCCCACCCCGGCCAGGGCGAGGAGCAGCAGCAGCGCGACGGCGAGCCGTCTCTTCGTGATGCGCGGCAGACGCATGGGCGGGCTACAGCAGGAAGTCCTTCCAGGGACCGGACACCTCCACCTGCTGGCCCGCGTCGCGCGCCCAGAGGCGCGGATCGTACATGGCCTCGGCCTCCACCGGCGGCAGCGTGAACTTGCCCGACGTCACCGCGCGCACCGCGTAGACCACCTTCTTGGACTCACCGGCCTGCAGGCTGCCGAAGATCTCCATCCGGTCGTCCCGGATGTTCACGTAGTCCGCGGCCCACTGCTCCTCGGCGTTCACCCACTCCACGTTGCCGCCGCGCCCGAGCCGGGCGTTCTCGATCTCCCAGCCCGCGGGCAGCCGATCCACCAGGGCGATGTTCTGGATGCGCTCGCCGGTGGTGTTCTTGAGCTCCACCTCGACGTAGAGCAGGTCCGCCAGCTTCACCGAGTCGCCCGGGTTGATGACGGTGCCGTCCAGCTTCTTGTACGTGCGGCGCAGGGCCAGCCCCTGTCCGCCCGTCTTGGCCTCGCCGTTCGAGCGCACGCCGTCACTGTTGATGATCAGGTAGAGCTTGCCCTCGCTCTTGTCCTTGAGATCGAGCGCGAGCCCCTTGCGCTCGCTGGCGCGGGCCAGCGTCCAGGTGCGATCCGAGGCGCGCACCGTCTTGGGGTCCGCCTTCACCTGCTGCGCCACCTCCTTGCCGTCCGCCATCAGCGTGGGCGGCGTGAAGCTGGAGGCCGCGCCGGAGACGCGCTTGCCCAGGCCGGTAACTCCCCAGACCAGCTCCTGCGTGGTGTACCAGGGGCTCGCGTGCACGGTGAGGCCCTGGGCCACCTCCTCGGCCAGGGGCTCGCCCGCGGGATCATTGCCGAACAGATCCTGGAAGGTGCTCAGCATCAGGCCGCGGCGGCGGCGATCCGAGTAGAAGGACCACGAGTTGTGCCGCTCGTCCGTGACGGGCGAGAGGTCCGGGTTCTTGAGGTCCTTCTCGTAGCGGCGGTCGCCGGCCATGTAGAGCGCGGCCTTGAGCAGGTGATCCTGCTCGCGATCCTCGCCGGTGAGCGTCTTCCTCTTGCCCAGCTCGTCGATGAGCTTCTGGACGCGCGCCTTGCGGCCCTTGCCGGCCATGGCCAGCACGTAGTGCATGTAGGCCTCGGCGGACTGGCCCTCGTGGTCATCGTGGCCGAGCTTGCCCTCCTTGCGGTTGAGCTCGTCTCCCAGCCAGGACAGCGCGTTGTCCAGCCGGTCCTGCGGCACGGGGTACTTGAGCTTCTGCGCATCCAGGAGCATGTGCGTGGCGTAGGCGGTGCCCCAGGCCACGGGCTCGGTGCCTCCCGGCCAGTAGGAGAAGCCGCCCGCGGGCGTCTGCATGGAGAACACGCGGTTGATGCCCGCCATCACCATGTCCTCCACCTTCTTGGTGCCCGTGAGCGTGGGGTCCACGTTGTCGATGAGCTGCGAGACGAAGAGCAGCGGGCGCGTGGAGGACGTCGTCTGCTCGATGCAGCCGTAGGGGTAGTGCACCAGGTAGCTCAAGTGCTGGAGGGACTCGGCATACGGATTGGCGGTGACCCAGAACGTGGAGTGCTCGGTGGTGGGCACCCAGCCCTGGAGGTACTGCGCCAGCTCCACCCGGCCGGCCTCCAGCGGAATCCGCTGCACCACGCGCTCGCGCGGGCCAGCGGGCAGCAGCGGCACGTCGAGCTGCTCGAAGGCCGTGAAGCTCCCGCCCTCGGCCGTCACCTTGAGGCGCGCCGCGCCCACCGCCGCGATGGCCTTGCCCTGGAAGACGAGCGTGGCCGACTTGCCATCCGCCAGCCTCACGCGGCCCTCGCTCTTGCCCAGCATCTGCAGCGGCGAGCTCAGGGAGGCCGGCGGCATCGCCATGCCCGGCACCGGCAGGTTCTCCGCGGTGAGGGACACCTTCACCTCCTGGGGGCCGCCGGAGAGGTTGGTGAGGAACACGGGGATCTGGATCTCGTCGTTCTGCGTGAGGAAGCGCGGCAGCGTCGTCTGGAGCACCAGCGGATCGCGCACCAGCACCTGGGCGTCCGCGTGGCCCACGCGCTTGGGGCCGGTGGTGACGGCCATCACGCGCACGGCGCCGCGGTAGCTCGGGAGGTTGAAGGGGATGCTCACCTTGCCGTTGGCGGGCACGGGCACCACGCCGCTCCACAGAGCCACCGGCTTCACCGGCTGCACCCGGCCGCCCGCGCTGCCCTCGTCACCACCGGTGGAGCGCGAGTTGCCTCCCGGGGGCACCAGCAGCGTCCAGCCGATCGTCTCGTAGGTCTCCACGCCCAGGGCGCGCTTGGCGAACAGCTCCTTGAGCGGATCCGGGCTCTTGAAGCGCGTGAGCGAGAGGATGCCCTCGTCCACCACGGCCACCGTGGCGAAGGTGTTGGGCTCCTGGGTGCCCAGCTCCAGGTTCACCGTGAGGGTGCTGTTGGAGCGGACCTCCTTGGGCACCTCCACCTTCACCGTCTGCGTGAAGTCGGTGGGCTCCAGGGTGACGTTGCCCACGCCGAAGGCCCGGTCCGGCATGAAGGCCTGGGCGGACTCCAGGTGCGGATCCTTCACCAGGAAGGCGCTCACGTAGACGTTGGGCGCGAAGCTCTTGGGCGTGAAGGTCCACGACACCTCGCCCGGCTCCACCGCCTTCCACTCGGAGGCCACCACGCGGTCCGTCTCCGCGGTGAGCAGCACCCGGCCGCGGTAGGGCACCTTGAACTTCACGGCGATGGGCTCGTTCAGCTTGCCCTGCTTGGGCAGCTCCAGCGCGAGGGAGGCCGGCTTGAGCGGGCGCGGCGTCTGGTCCACGCGCGCCTCGCCATCTCCGTACCAGTAATAGCGGCCGTTGCCCTCGAGCTGCAGATCCGTCTGCGCGTTGCCCGAGCGCACGCGGACGATGAAGCCCGCGGCGTCCTCGGAGGGCGTCACCTGGAGCTGGAACTTCCCGCCCTCCACCTTGGCGGTGGCGCGGCCCTCGCGCACGGGGCGCAGGTAGCGCTGGTAGCGCTCATAGCCCTCGCCCTCGTCGTAGTAGTAGCCGTACTCCTCGTCGAGCCGGAGGTACTCCACCTCCAGCGGCTTGAGCGCCTTGGCGTCGGTGAGCAGCTTGCCGTCCCAGTCCACCACCACGCCGGAGACGGTGAAGGGCTTGCCGGCGGTCACCTTCTGCACGCCGGACTGGAGGCCCACGTAGTAGCTCTCCGGGTGCATGGGCACCACGGCCTCGCCGAGCGTCGCGCGGCCACTGCCCGCCTCGAAGACGCTGGCCTGCGCCACCAGCTTCGCCGGGCCCTTGAAGCCGCCCGCGGTCTCCTTCGCCGGGCACTCCACGAGCACCTGGCCCTTGTCATTCACCTCGCCCTTCACCTGGCCGAGCGTCACGGCCTTGGCCTCGCTGGCCTTCTGCCGGTACACGCCATAGGTGAAGTTCGCGTTCTCCTTGGGCTTGAACTCGGAGGGCTCCAGCCGGCACGTCAGCTCCACCGGGCTGCCCTCGGCCGAGCCGCCGAACAGGTACGCGGCCTCCACCTTCACCGGCACCACCGAGCCCTGCAAGTAGCCGGGCTTGTCCACCGCGGCTGTCACCTTCATGCGCTCGGGGACGAACTCCTCCACCTGGAGGCCATAGCTGGCCACCTCCCGGTCCGCCACGCGCAGCGCCACGTGGTAGCTGCCCGTGTCCTGGAAGGCCTCGAAGGGCAGATCCAGCGCCACCAGGCCCGCCTCATTCGTCTTGAGCGCCACCTTCTTGAACTCGCGCTCGCGCGGATCCACCACGCGCAGCTCCACCGGCATGCCCGCGGGAGGCGCCTTGTCCTCTTGATCCCTCAGCACCGCGGCCACGTGGGCGGTGTCTCCCGGCCGGTACACTCCGCGATCCGAGTAGATGGACGCACGGTACGGAGCCTCGGCGCGGTACGGCTCGCCCTGCACGTCCGAGTTGGCGATCTCGGTCTTCAGCTCGCTGTACTTCAGATAGGTCAGCTCATCGCCCTTGCGCGCGATGAGGGCGAAGGGCGGGGCCTTGTCCACCGTCTGCGCGGGCACCTGGAGCTTGCAGCCCTCCGCGCCATTGGTGGTGCAGCGAGCCACCGTCTGGCCGCTCTTCTTCACCACGGACACCTCGACGCCGGACAGCGGCTCGGTGGACTCCATGCCGAGCGCCCACACCAGGACCTCCTCCTGCCCGTCGGGGCCGGTGCCTCCGCGCTTGGCCACGAGGCTCAAGTCCGTGAGCAGGATGCGCGCGGCGGCCTGGGCCTCGTCGTGCTTGACCAGCACCTCCACCACGCCGCGAGTGCTGGAGGGCACCATGCTGCCCACGTCCAGGTACGTGGTGGTGAGGGTGTCATCGGCGCCCTTGAGGGGGATCTTCCGGCTCAGGAGGACGTTGGAGGTGCGCTCGTCGGCCGCTTCCCTCGAGTCGTCGCTCATCCAGAAGACGAGGTTCTCCGGGGGCACGTGGCGGATGGTGAGGTCCACCGAGTCCACGTTGAGGTGGTTGAGGGGTAGGTTGCGCCAGGCGCTGCGAGGCAGGTAGCGGCCCGGAGCGGTGAAGGCCACCTGCGGCTTGCGCGCGCTGATCGAGTAGCGGTTCTGGAAGGTGGACAGCAGCCGGCCGCCGCCCGCCGAGAGGGTGCCTCCGTCGATCTTCAGCGTGTACGTGCCGCGCTTGTAGTCACCGAAGATGCGGAAGCCGCGGCGCGAGGGCGAGAGGGTGAACTTCACCGGCGGGGTGAAGTGGATGGCGTCCACGGCCACGCTGTCATCCAGCACGCAGCCCAGGTGATCGTGCTCGTAGTAGTAGGGATCATACTCGTCCTCGCTGAGCGGGCTGGGCGGAGCGTTCATCTCCACGTCGCGGCAGCTGATCTCCAGGTAGAAGCCGGTGTTGCCCTCGGCGACGGACACGTGGGTGATGTCCATGCGCTTGCCGCCGTGCAGCTCGAACGAGGCCTCGGACGCGGGCGCCGTGCCCCCCCCCTTGGGAGAGGTGAGCCCCGCCTTGAGCGCGAGGCGCACGGTGGCCCCCGGCCGGAGCTGCGTGCTGGTGAGCTGCGCGAGGATGACGTGGTGCTGGGTGGCGTGGCTGCTCAGCTTCACCTCCGAGACGGGCTTGCCCTCGACCTGGAAGCTCACGTACTTGCGCGCGGTGCTCGGATCCACCGGCCCGGAGAAGACGAGCTCCGCGGTGAGCTGGCCCTTGGTGACGTCCACCTGCGCCGGGGCCATCTTGAGGAAGGAGAGCTTCGGGGTGGTGAAGCTGTAGCTCCACGCCTCCGGAGACGGGGCCTTCACCACGCCGGCCGTCGTGTCCACGGACTCGAGGTGGACGGTGTACGTCGTGCCGAGCTCGAACCCGTTGCCCGGGGTGAAGGAGAGCGCGGAGTTGTTGCGGAAGAACTCCAGGTTGCCGCCCAGGTCGGGCGAGAACCGGATGACGGTGCCCTTCTTCCCCTCGGAGTCCGGGTACTGAACGGTGCGGGAGAACTCGAAGACGACCTTGTCGGGGACGACGCCCTCGGGGCCCAGCTCCTTGATGACGGGGGCGAGGGACTCCGGCGTGGGGAGCTCGGTGCTGGCCTGCGAGCTCTGGCTCTGGCCTGAGCTGGACGTGGGAGCGCCCGGGATGGGCGTCGACGGAGGCGGCCCGCCCTTGTCCTCCTTGCAGGCGGCGAGCGTGGTGCCCACCAGCAGCACCGCTACCAGCCACCACGAGCGGGTGGAGCGAAGCGGACTCGGCGTCACGACTGACTGCGGACCCATGTTTCCTCCGAAAGGCGGCATCGACTCTTCACGCTGCGTGCCGGGAAGCCAGCCCCGCGAGCGAGGGGAAGTGTGGTCACCTGCCCACGGCCCGACGGCGCCCCCCGCGCGTCTGTCGGCCCACACGGTGTCTCGGAGGCCGCGGGCTCCGTGCACACCGCCAGGCAGTGATCAGCCAGCGACGCTAGGCGTCACACGCACGGCGGTCAACGGGGCCGGAGAGAAGCCGGTATATGGAGGGCCATGCTTCCCATCCGCTTCGTCCTGATGCGCCCGCGCAACGCGGAGAACCTCGGCGCCGCCGCGCGGGCCTTGAAGAACTGTGGCCTGACCGAGTGGAGCTGGGTCCGCCCGGAGGCGGAGGACCTGGGGCCGGCGCGGCGGCTGGCGGTCCACGCGGAGGATGTGCTGGAGGGTGCTCGGCGGGCGGACACGCTGGAAGAGGCCGTGGCCGACTGCGTGTGGGTGGTGGGCACGAGCTCACGCAAGGTGGAGGGCAAGCGGCGGCTGTCTCCTCGGGCTGTCGGGGAGGAGCTGGTGGCTCGGGCGGCGCAGGGGCCGGTGGCGGTCGTCTTCGGCGACGAGCGCAGCGGGCTGACGAACGCGGAGGTGGAGCGCTGCCACGATCTGTCCGCGGTGCCGACGGATCCCTCGCAGCCGTCCATCAACCTGGCGCAGGCGGTGCTGCTCTATGCCTACGAGGTGCGAATGGCCTCGCTGGCGGCGGCTCCTCCCCCACCGGCTCCGCTCCCGGTGGCGGCCTCGGATGAGGAACTGGCCCGGGTGGAGGAGACACTCGGGGCAACGTTGAAGGCCATGAGATTCCTGGTCGATGAGCACCCAGGGCGTACGGGCCTGAGAGACTTGTTCGCCCCTCTTCGCCGTTCGCGATTGACGCGCAACGAGGCGCGGCTGTGGCTCGCTGCGCTTCACTCCGTCCTGAAGCACCAGAAGGATGGGCAATAAGGCCGGTCCAACCCCAGTCACCCAGAAAGCGAATCCCTTCCGGAAGAACGGAGTGGAGGCGGCGGGAATCGAACCCGCATCAAGGCGGAAGCAAAACCCTAAGCAGGTCGCGCTGTTACCGGCTAACGCCTTGATCTCACTTCGGATCGTTCCCCCGCTCCATCCCGTCTCGTCCCGTCTCGTCCCGTTCGATTCCCCGCTGGAGGGTCACACTGGGGGCACATGCGGCCCAACAGGGTCAATCCGCTTACCGGCGCGAGCGGCCTGAGTTCCCCCGTCTCCCAGGGCTTACAAGAGGCCCGTGGGAGGTGGACGGGAGCGTGTGCCCTGCGAGGTGGAGTTTGGGAGGGGCAGATGGAGCGGGGCAGGAACGTCGCGCCCTGCAGGACGTTCGCGAGGCTCAAGGCAAGGACCGCCGCGTTCACGAGATCGACCTGGCCTCGGACTCGGAAGGTGCAGGCGACGCAAGGGTCGTCAGGGCGTCACCGCTGAGGCTGTAGTCCACCCAGACGGGATTGGCGTTCGCGCCGAGCCGCTCGTAGAAGCGTCGCCCGTCCGCGTTCCACTCGGCGACCGTCCAACGGATCGCGCCGCACCCGTGCGCCACGGCTCCCCGTGCGGCGGCGAGCATGAGGCTCCGACGCGGTCGTCGCGCGCGTGCTCGGTCACGTACATTTCCTGACCTGTTCAGTAGATTCCCTTCTGCTTCTATGCTCAGAATATACGAACCGGGCTGCCACATCACCACCAGGAAGGAGCTGGAGTGGTCGAGCAAAGTTCACATGAAGCAAGTGACTCCTACCTAGGATACGCATACCAAGGGCTGTATGCCTTGTTGATACTCCTTGATGCACAAGATGGAGCATCAGTGTGCATCGAATCTGGAGATGATGTCTCCCTCTCGTCTCCCGGAAGCGCCTCGCTTTTCCAATTGAAGCACAGCCTCAACAATCCGCCTGCGCTGACCACAAAAAATGACGGATTCTGGAAGACGCTTCGAATCTGGGCCCCCCGCGCCAACGATTCGCTAGTTTCTCTTCATTTCGTAACAAGCGCTGAAGTATCGGCTAGCGATCCGCTTAAAACATTAGCAACCCCCGGAAGCGACCGGACGAAACTAGTCGAAGCCCTTGTGGCCGAGGCACAGCGTGTGCAAGACAGCCGTAAAGAGGCTGTCAGCAAGAATGCTAAACTTCCCTATGCTGAGCGCGCACCTGGATGCGAAGCATTTTTGAGCCTCTCCGCCACAGAGCGCCAAGCACTGGTCGACCGCATCAGCATACATGCTCAGAATGGCTCTATCGCCGATATACCCACTAAAGTAGGCGATAAGCTACGAACATTCATTCCTAGAGAGATAAGATCAAAGGTTGTTGAGCGCTTGATTGAATGGTGGGACCGGCAGGTCACCCTAGCTTTGCTTGGCAAGCGCACGAGGGAAATTCCGAAATCCGAGTTGGTTTCCAGGCTTCAGGAACTGGCTGCTGAGCATTTAGAGAAGACTCTTCCGGACGATTTTAGCAAGCTGAAACCTGTTAACACGGAAGAAGAGCGAGGAGGCCCCTGGGAACAACAGATCTTGTTAGTCCGAGGAGGAGAGTCCCGTGTTCATCGAGCACTTGTAGCAAGATGGAGGGCGAGGGAGCAAAGAAATCGCTGGATGCGCGACGATGTAAGTCTTGCCACATTATGCAATGAGTATGACGACCGTCTAGAAGAACACTGGCGGGACAGGCATGATCCAATGTGTGAGGACTGTTTGGGCGCATCCGAAGATCAGGCATGCCAAGAAGGATTAAAACTACTTGACTGGTCTCACCTGAGCGCACCGAACGAAATTCCTCCCATACGAGCAGACTGGCGACTGCCGTTCTATGTGCAAGGGGGCTATCAGCAACTAGCCAATGATCTCCGTGTAGGGTGGCATCCAGAATATTTCTCCAGACTCAAGGGCTTGGCCGAAGCACCTGCCCAAGCGAATGCTATTGCTGACTACGAGTCTCCCGAATCAGGATCAAGCAGCACGCAAACACCCACCGATGCTGAAATAGCAAAGGGCAGCAACTCCGAGGCTTCCCCCTCTAGCAAGACTCCCAGCGCAGAGGGAGTCGACCCATGAAGAGATCCTCGGACGTATACGCAATGACTAATCCTGCATTGTGTAGCCTGATAATCTGCTCATTCCTTGAGGGGCACGAGGCTTCTAAGCCAGGGAAGGTAATTCCGTTCAGGGGGTAGCATGACTGCCTCCCTCTGAGGTGGGTAGCAAGAGCAGCGACAACGCTGCAACTTCGACCGCATCGAACTGACTCCATCCGAGAGGCGTGAGCTCCAACGAGCAGTGCGCGATGGCCGCCGGGGCGAGGCCCTGCGCGCTACTATCGTGCTGTGGAGTGCCCAAGGGGA
>NZ_JBJMQP010000245.1:0-22822 GCF_045802625.1 Hyalangium sp.
GACGAGAGCCTTTCGATCGAGGGGCTCGCGTAGCTGCTGGAACGATTCGAGGGCTCGCCGCAGTGCCGCGGCCTCCAGCTCCGCGGGAGCGGACACCGGCTCCACGGGGTGGAAGCGGGAGACGAGCGACTCCTGGCGCACCACGGCACACTGCCGCTGCTGGGTAGCGGAGGGCACTCCCACCAGCTGCTTGAAGGCCTCGAAAGCGGCCAGGTTGCCCAGGAACGCGGACATGACCGGCGAGGCCTTTCGAGCCTCTCCCAGCGAAACCCGCAGCCGCGCCAGGGTGGCCCACAGTCCACAGCCCTCACGGTGCCCCAGGGGCCCGAGCACTCCCAGGGACTCTCCCAACGCCACCTGCAGGAGCGGCGCGGTGGTCTCCTCCTCCAGGCGCGCCACGCTCTCCAGCTCCACGGACTGGGGCAGGCTCAGCACCATGTCCCACGCTCCGCGAGCGCGGTCGACGAGCTGCTCGCTGGGAAGCAGCTCATGGGCCGTGAGCGGGTGGAGCTTCAGCTGGCTCGCCACGGGCTCGGGCTCGCCCACCGCGCAGGCCAGGTGCCCTACTCCGATGCCAGCCAGCGCGCGCACGCAGGCGAACAGGGCAGGCCCGCCGCCGCCCACCAGCACGCGCGCGCGTCTCAGGCGCGAGAAGGCGGCATGGGGATCGGCCGCCACCGACTCCAGATACGAGAGCGTGCTGCCCAGCTGCTCCGCCTCGAGCGCGGACGGCGGAGGCTGCGAGAGCGCCTCCACATCCAGCAGCATGTCATGGCCGGCCAGCTGCTCCAGGAGCGTGGAGATGACGCGGCGCACGTTCTCGGGGACAGCGGCCAGCAGATCCCCGGCGCGCACCCCCTTCTCCAGGTGGGGCAACAGCCGCTCGAAGAGTGGATACAGCGAGGCGTGCCCCTTGAAGGAGAAGGAGCGGCTCCAGCTCTTGAAGAAGACCCCCTGCTCCAGCGGGGCGAAGTGCACCGAGGGCCGCAGCCGGTAGATCCGGGTGGGCTGCACCGTGGTTTCACTCGGCGCCGTGCTCATGATTGGGCCTCGGGCAGGTAGCGCTTGCGCAGCTTCTCGAAGTGCTCCTTCCAGGTGCGGCCAAAGAGCGCCTCGATGGACTCGGAGATCACGTAGTTGAGGTACCAGCGCTCCACGGGGGAGATGTCGAGCAGCGTCAGCACGGTGTAGAGCAGGTTGAGCAGCCAGCGGTACGCCGAGAACTCCACCACGTCCACGCGCTCTTCCAGGAAGTTGAACCCGCGCAGCACGGTGTGGAACTCGCTGTAGTCGCGCTGATCACCAAACTCCCACTTCTTGCGAGCCTCCTCGTTGACCCGAGCCGCGGCGGCCTGCATGAGGGCCGTGGGGTCCTCGACGATCTGGCGGGCCCGCGACAGCTCCAGGCCCTCCGTCATCCCCCACTCGAAGAGGCGCGACCACTGCTGGAGCAGCGGATCCTCGCCGGTGTAGCGGCCCTGGGAGGTGTCGGCCGCGAGCTTGCGCAGCGTCTCGAGCACGGCGGGGCGCACCCGCCCGTACTTCTCACTGAAGGCCGCGCGCAGCTTGCCCTGGCGATCGTGATCGAAGAGGTAGTCCTCCAGGTGCGAGCGCAGGGACAGGTGCCCCGGGAAGAGCCCCCCTTTCGGATACGAGGCCGCCATCAGGGTGAGCAGGTGCATGCCATAGCTGAGCCGGGCGCTGTCGTTGTCCCCCGCCGCCTCGAGGAAGGCGAGCACCGGCCGCAGCGCCCGGCCATAGAAGGTCTCGGTGGCCTCCACCACGCGCGGGTTTCCGAGCAGATCCGCCCGCGCCGCATGGTCGCCGGCAAAGACGGTGTTGTCCTTCCACAGTGGCCCATACGGAGGAGGTACGAGCTCGCGGGTGCCCAGCGTCTGGCTGAGCGCCAGGTAGCGGCCCTCGTCGAGCGCCGTGGTCGAGGGGTGCTGCTCCAGCCAGGCGCGGATGCGCGGCACGAAGTCGCGCTCCACCTGCTCGCGCACCGAGGGGCTCTCGGCGTGCACGCAGATGCGCACCTGGGGGCCATGGAGCCAGTGCCGCTCCACATACAGGCGCTGCACCCCCGGACGCTCGCTCAGCTCAATCGCCGCGGGGAGCACGCACTCGCGCAGCAAGGCCGCCTTGCGGTCCTGGTAGTAGACGACATGGACGGCGAATCGATCGGTCATGGGCTCTGCCAGTCCTCGCGGCCCCGGTTCAGCTCGATGATCAGCTCGGTGGCGTGCCGCCCCTCCGAGGTCTCCAGCGGAGAGCGGGAGACCAAGGGCAGCATCTCCTCGAGCACCAGATCCACCTGCTCGTTGTCGCGCAGCCACTTGGAGAGCAGGCGCACCAGCAGGCCGCTGCGGAAGTCCAGGTACTGCGGCTTCTCGCGCGTGCGGGCCATCTGCCGGGCCCAGTCCTCGGGCCTCATGCCCTGCTCGCTCTCGCCGCGCGAGCGCAGGAAGCACTCGTCCGGAATGCCGTGCTCGAGGCGCCACTGGTTGAGCCGGGCGAACCACGCGCCCTCGCTCTCGGCGGGCCCGGGGCGAGGCATCAGCGCGGCGGGGATGCTCCAGCGGCGCCGGAAGAGCACCACGCGCCCGAAGCTCACCCGCGGGAAGTGGCGGATCTGCTTGCGCCCCTCAGGCCCCAGCTTGGTGTCGGCGGAGCTGTGGAAGGTGAACGTGAGCGGGGAGTTGCCACCCAGCGAGGCCAGGAAGCTCAGCTTGGGCGGCAGCAGATAGGTGATGAGGAAGCCCGAGTAGAGCACCGTCACCGGCGGCCCCGCCTCCCCGCGGCGCAGCAGCACCCGATCGCTGGCCGGATCGTGCACCAGCACCAGCTCGCTCAGGCGCAGCTGCTCGGGGTTGGCGGTGCCGCCCAGGGCCACATCCGTGCGAGCCAGCTGGGGGTGGAGGTTGGCGTTGAACCCCACCACGGGCCGGACCCCCGCCACCACCTGGTCGCGAGGGAAGAAGTCGTCGATGCACTGGCGCACCACCGCCAGCGCCTCCTCGCCCAGCAGCGGCAGGAAGCGGCTCGCGTACTGCCCCAGCCCGTTGTAGAGGTGATTGATGACGAGCCGCTCGACCTGGCCCCCGACGACCTCCGGCTGCACGAAGGCGCTGTAGGCGGTCCAGTCGGACTTCAACTCCCGAGGGATGCTCGCCGCCAGCTCGCGCAGGAAGTCGGGGCTCAGGGAGATCTCCTCCTTCTCTCCCAGCCTCGAGAAGAGGTGCTCGTTGAACCGCGTCCTCAGCGCGCGCAGGGTGGCCAGGTGCGGGAAGCGCTTCGCCATGTCCTCGGGCACACCGCGCAGCGCGATCTCGAACCAGCGCGTGTAGAGCTGCGGAACGAGCTCGATGAAGCTGTCGATGTCCTTGCAGACGCCGCCGACGCCATGGCGCTTGACGAACTCGTCGCAGACCACCGCCTTGAGCTGGTGCGCTGGATCAAACAGCCCCAGCACCTCCACCAGCGCGCGCAGATCCTCCAGGGCCTGCTGCCAGGGCGCTCGGGACAGCCGCTGCACGCCGGGCAGCGCCGTGTCCTCGTAGAGCAGGGGCGTGTTGGTGGGCAGCTGGCCCCCCACCTGGCCAAAGAGCTCCTCCCAGCGCTTGCTCAGCGCGCGGATCGCTCCGTTGCGCGCCGTCGCGCTCAGGTCGGAGAACCCGTCATGGATGCGAGCGATCTCCTCCAGCCCCTCCGCGGCGCGCTGGGCCAGCTCGACGGGCGCCTGGCGCAGGAACGCGCTCGCCTCGGAGGCGATCCGGGTGGTCTGCTCTGGCACGGGGATGACAGGCCGCAGCAGCCCCGTGCTGATCAGGTTGTCCACATAGGAGCGCACCTGCTCCTGGTTGGCGCCCCGCACCGCCGCGGTGAGCGAGTCCACGATGGCCGAATAAGGGCGGCTGCCGCCCGGCGAGGACTCGAGCCACTTGCGCAGCGCCACCAACGTCTGCGTCAGCGGCAGGCTGCCGCGCTTCTGGGTGGTGCCGAAGACGCGCGGCTGGTTCACCGGATCATCCACGGTGAACTCGAAGGACAGCCGCCCATCGGCGACCCGAATCCCCTCCGAGAGCCGGTACTCCAAGTGCGCGCCGATCTCCGGGCGCCGCACCAGTGCATCCAGCAGCCGGCGGGTGACTGCGTGGTTGGCCTCCACCTGCACGGCGCGGACCGGAGCCGCCTGCATGGGCAGCGGGGCGGTGCCCTCGTCCGCCCAGACGCCGAAGCCCACCGAGGTGTAGAAGCTATAGGGGCTGGTGCGGACCATGGCCCGCGTCAGGTACTGCAGCAGCGAGTACTCCATCTTCCGGCGCCGGCCATCGTGCTGCTCCACGGGCGTGCCCGTGTAGCTCCGGATCGCGTCGTACAGCGAGGTGCTGGACACGACGCACGCCTGCAGGAAGCGCGGGTGCTCCAGCTGCCGCTGCAAGAGCCGCCGCTCCTCCAGCAGGCCCTGCTCGTAGAGCGGCGAGAGGCGGGCGCCCAGCTCCGTGATCCGAGCCCGGACGCGGTACCACTCGGCGAGCTCATCATCGGGGGACAGGGCCAGCGCCACCTCGGCCTTCACCTTCGTGTCGCGGTCTCCGAAGATGTCTCGCTTGAGGTTCAGCAGCGGGCGACACGCCTCCTTGTCCGCGGCCCGCGAGAAGGCCTCGTACAGCCTGTCGCAGATCGTCTGCTTGCGGGACTGGAGCCACTGGTTCAACTGGCGCAGCTCGCCAACGGCCTGCATCAACTCCTGGGAAGACTTCGATCCGAGCGCCTCCGAGGCCACATTGTTGAACCGCAGGAGCAGATGACCTTCGATGTCCAGCACGCCTCGCCCTACCTGTTGTGGGTGACTCCGATTCGACGGAGTTGCTCTGACAGAAGCTGTGGACCAGGGCTCTTTATACAACAAAAAAGGGGAACCACCTCTGACGAGGCAGCTCCCCGAAGAACCTCACACGAGAGGTTGACTACTCCGCGGCCTCAACCTCGGCGCAGCAGCACGAGCAGCTGCCACAGCACGAGCACGAGGAGGAGGAGGAGCTACCAGATGAAGCCGCGGTCTCCGGCATCGCCTTGGCGTCGCGGATCTCCGAGACCTCGAGGCCATCGAGGGACAGATCGCTCAGGTCAAAAGACTCCAGGGACAGGTCCAGCATGTTTGTTACTCCTTGTGGGGGTGGAGCTGCGGCGGGGTAAACCAAGCGTGAAGTAAACTTGCCTGCCTGTCAAGCAGCCGAGCTGCAGCTTTTGATAGATCAGCGGCCGGCAGCGTCCAAGCGCTTCTTCGTCAGCTCCAGGTACTTCGGATCCAGATCGATCCCCGTGTAGCGCCGGCCCAGCTTCAGCGCCGCCACGCCCGTGGTGCCGCTGCCGTTGAACGGGTCCAGCACCGCCGCGTCCTCGGGAGTGCTCGCCTCGATGATGCGCTCCAGCAGCGCCACCGGCTTCTGCGTCGGGTGGCTGCCGAAGGCCTTCTCCTCGCGGCGGGGCGCGATCTGCGTCCACATCCGCCCGGCCCCGTCCGCCGTCAGCTCCTCCTCGCCCGTGCGCGGCAGGTTCCACACGTCGCGCATCTGCTTGCCGCCGTTCTCCGCCTTCATCCGCGCGTAGTTGAACGTGTGCTGCAGCGTCTTCGTCTGCCGCGGGGAGGCCCAGATCAGCAGCTCCGTCGAGTGCGTGAAGTAGCGGCACGACAGGTTCGGGCTGGCGTTCGGCTTGTACCAGGTCACCGTGTTCAGCAGCTTGAAGCCCAGCTTCTGCATCGCGAAGCCGACGTTGAAGATCACGTGCTGCGTGCCGCTCACCCACAGCGTGCCGGTGGGCTTGAGCGCCCGCTGGCAGGCCTTGAGCCACTCGGTGGTGAAGCGGTGGTCCTCCTCCACGCCGCGCGACACGTCCCAGGCGCCCTTCTGCACCGAGGCCCGCTTGCCGCTCTTGCACGTGAAGCCGCCGTTGGACAGGAAGTACGGCGGATCCGCGAAGATCAAATCGAACTGCTGCTCGGGGAACTGGTTCATCAGCTCCACGCTGTCCCCCTGGTACAGCCGATACGCATCCCCCTTGGCGAACAGGCTCTCGCTCAGGGAACGGTCAGCAATCTTCAGCGCTGTGGCTTCCGCGGACATCTCGCCTCCGTCTAGGCACTTCGTTGACGCGGCGGACTGTGCGGTCATCTGTGTGCTACGTCCAAATTTCGATCTGTAGCACGTGAAAACTTGACGGTGAGGCGCTCCCAAAAAGCCGCGAGCAGGGCGGGAGCGCTTCCGAGGAAGCCCTCCGTCACCCTGCTCGACGGATCCAACGAAGACTGTGCGGAGGCTGCGTTACGCCTTCGCCTCGCCCTTCTTGCCCTTCTTGCCAGCGCCCGCGGCCGGAGCAGCGGCAGCGCCCTCGCCACCCGCGGCGGCGGCCGCATCCTTGGCCTCCTTGGCGGCGGTGGTGGCGGCGTACTTCTTGCGGAAGCGGTCGACGCGGCCCTGCGTGTCGAGCAGCTTGTACTTGCCGGTGAAGAAGGGGTGGCAGTTCGAGCAGATTTCCACGCTGAACGAGCCGCGGGTGGACTTGGTCTCGACGATGTTGCCGCACGCGCAGGTGATGCGGGCGGGCGGGTACGTCGGGTGCACTTCAGGCTTCATGGTGACGTCTCCAGTGCGCCTTGCCCCCACCCACCGGTGGGTGGGAGGTCCGGCGATTGAGGTGGCCGGCGCTTATAACGGCGCGCCGGGTGTTGCACAAGTCCACCCAGCCTCAGTGGCCGCCCGAGCCCGGGGGCTCGACGCGCTCCACCAACTTCTGGACGGCGGGATCCGACGGGGCGTCCGTTCCCAGCTGGGTGTACGACAATTGATGCGTACGGGCCATCCCCGTTGCGTCGGCCTGGGCCTCCTTCTCCAAAGCCGCCCTCCGGGTCTCGAAGGTGGCGACCGTCTCCTCGAGCGCCTTCCGAGCAGCCTCATCCTTCGAGGCCGCCAGCCGCTCCTTGGCCCGCGCCAGGTTGGCCTCCACGTTCTTCAGGGCCTCCTTGGCCTGGCCGGTGGAGGCCAGATCCCGGAACTGCCCCGGCCCGTCCACGGACAGCTCCAGGCGGGCGAGCTGGCGCCCGCGCTCCCCCGAAGGCACCAGGGTGGCCAGGCCGTCCCGGTAGGCGATGCCCGGGCCGCGGCCCTCGTGGGACTGGATGACGAAGTCCACGCCCTCGGCGGCCGCGGCGAACTTCCGGACGACGTCATAGGGCGCCGCGGCGAGCACCACCACCACATCCGCCTTGTCCTTCTCGCGCAGGCGCTTGGCCTCCGCGAGCACGGCCGGGGCCAGGGGCTGTCCGTTGGCGTCGGACACCGGGCCCTCGGGCGAGGCGCCAATCACGCCCACCTTCAGCCCCCCAGCGGTGAGCACCGTGGAGGCCGGGAACACGGGCTTGCCCGCCTTGTCCACGAGGTTGGCGGACAAGAGCTTCATCTTCAGGCCCTTCGCCCCATTCTTGAGGTAGTCCAACCCGAGCGTCAGGTCGCGCGTGCCCACGGCCATGGCCGAGGTGCCCATCGCCTCCATCTGCTTCAGCAGCAGCTCCGCCCGGGCCTTCTCGGTCGGATCCGCGCCGGGCTGGGAGAACTTGAAGAGCGCATTGCCCGCATCCAGCACGAGCACCGGCGCGCCCTTCTTGCGCTCCTGCTCGATCGTCGCCTTTCGTCTGGCCAGACCGCCAGACGGGTTGTGGCTTCAACCACAGGGGGCGATCTCGCCCCCGTTGTCTCCGGTAAAGAGCAGCACCACCTTCTTCGGCGCCGCGCCGGCCACGAAGGGCACCAGCAGCAGCGCCAGCGCGGCGAGCGCCAGACGAGCCAGTCTCATTTGCTTCCCTTCTTCGCGGGCGCCGGGGCGGGCGCCGGTTTCGGCGGAGGGGCCGGAGCGGGCTTCTTCTTCGCCTTGTCCAGGTCCGCGATCCGAGTCTTCGCCGTCTTGGCCTCGTCCGTCTTGGGGTAGCTCTTCACGAGCTCCTCCAGCGCCAGGCGGGACTCCTCGGCCATCTTCAGCTTCGCGAAGCAGTCCGAGGAGCGCAGGTACGCCTGCGGCGCGGACGGCGTCTTCGGGTAGTCCTGGATCACCTTGCCGTACTCGGAGAGCGCCTCGCGGCACTTGTCCTCGGTGAAGAAGGTCTCTCCCAGGCCGAAGTAGGCCTCGCCCACCAGCGGATCCTTGGCCCACTTCTTCATGAACTCGGTGTAGAGCTGGCGCGCCAGCGGCAGCTCCCCGGCCTTCGCCTTGTCGTGGGCGAGCGCGAGGAACTCCTTCTTGTCCTCCGGCCGCTTGAGGGCCTCGGCCTGCTTCTTCGCCTCGGCCTCCTTCTGAGCCTCGGCGCCCTGCTGCGCCAGCTGCCGCTTCTCCGCGTCCGCCGAGAGCTTGTTGGTCGCCGTCTCCAGCTCGCCGATCTTGTAGAGGTACGTCTCCACCTGCCCGCGCAGGTTGGCCAGATCCTCCACCGTCTTCTGGAGCTGGATGCCGATGTCCGCGTCGTTGCGCCGCGAGCCCTTCTCCAGGCTGTCCAGGGCCTTGGTCACCTCGGCGACCTTCTCGTCGATGCGAGGCAGCGTGGCCGAGAGCTGTTCCCGGGCCTGCTTCAGCTCCTCGTTGAGGCGGGTGTTGTCGGCGGCGAGCTTGTCCACCTTGGCCTCGAGCGCGCGTCCGCGATCGGCCGGGTAGAAGCAGCCCGAGAGGGTGAGCAACGAGAGCAGGACGAGCCTTCTCATAGGGGGGCGCATCTTACGGCCAAATCCCTGCCGAGTCCGTTCCTTCTCGCTTGCTCTGTCGGCTCCCTATCCCTCAGCGGGGCTTGCCCCCGCCTTCCATGCGCTCGATGGCCTTCTCACACGCCACCCGGAGGCGGGAGTGGTTGAGGAAGAAGGGCGTCGGGCGCGCCTTGCCCTCCGCCAGCGAGCGCAGGGCCCGGCGGTACTCGGTGGCGGCGTCGGCGAACTCCTCGCGCAACTCCAGCATCATCCCCAAGAGGTAGCGCGCGGCGGAGAGATCCGGATCCAGCGCGAGGCACCGCCGCAGGTAATCCTCCGTCTGCGAGTCCGTCTCCCCCACCCCATCCAGCACGAGCGCAAACAGGCCGTCGGCCTCGGCGTGCAGCGGGTGCTCTTCCGACTGTTCGGGCGCGGAGGGCACGCTGGCGAAACGCCCCGAGTCCCGGCGCGGCTCGGAGCCCACCGTGGGAAAACGTCCCGAGTCCCGGAGCGGCTCGGCCGGCACCGCGGGGAAGCGTCCGGAGTCTCGGCGCGGCTCGGAGCCCACCGTGGGGAAGCGTCCGGAGTCCCGGCGCGGCTCGGCCGGTATGCTCGGAAAGCGCCCGGAGTCTCGTCGGGGCTCGGGGCCGACGGCCGGCAAGCGCTGAGAGTCCCGCTTCGGCTCGGGGCCTACGGCCGGCAGGCGTTGGGAGTCCCGTTTCGGCTCGGGGCCTACGGCCGGCAGGCGTTGGGAGTCCCGTTTCGGCTCGGAGCCCACGCGCTCCGAAGACGCCGGGGGCATGATCGCCGAGAAGGAACCGGCCTCCCGCTTGCGCTCGGCACCGGAGGGCGGCTCGCTCGGGAGTCCCGCCGTCAGGCTCGGGCGACCGGGCTGGGCCGCGAGCAGGCTTGGCGTGCGGACATAGAAGAAGGCCTGCTCGCTGCGGATGATGCGCAGGCTCGGCGGGGCTTGCAGCAGCGGCTCCGCGGCCGACAGCACCAGCGTCCCGCTCGTCCCGAGCCGCTCGGCCAACGAGCCCACCACCCGGCTGAACGCCTCCGAGGTGAAGTAGATGAGGACGTTGCGGCAGAAGATGACGTCGAAGCCCTCGCCCCCGCCGGCCGCGGGGTACGGCGTCTCCATCAGGTTGTGGTGCTGGAACATCGCGCGCTCGCGCAGCTCGGGCACCAGCAGCGAGCGCGAACCATCCGGCATGAAGTAGCGATGGAACAGGGCCGGCAGCCGCCGCACCTGCTCGGCGGAGAAGCACAGCGTCCGCGCCCGGTTGAGCGCCGCCTCGGAGATGTCCGTGCCCAGCACCGTGCTGCCCCCATCCGCCCCCGCCTCCTCCAGCATGATGAGGAGCGTGGCCACCTCCTCGCCCGTGGCGCAGCCCGCGCTCCACACCCGCAGGGGACGCCCCGAGGCCTGGGCCACCAGCGGCTCGAGCACCTGGGTGCGGAAGGCGCCCAGCTGCACCTCGTCCCGGAACAGATCCGTCTTGTGCACCGCCACCACGGAGACGAGCGCGGACAGCTCCGCCGCCCCCGCCGGGGACTGCAGGTGCAGCAGGTACTGCTGCTCCGAGAGCGAGCCTCGGAGCACCGCCAGCCGCTCGTCCAGCCTGCGCCGCTGGTTGTCGCTCAAGGCCATGCCCGTCCGCGTCGTGATGTACGCGTGGATGAGCGAGTCTTGCCGAGCGGGCGTCACGGCCATTACCGCCCCTGAGCCAGGGCTTCACCGCGAGACAGCCGAATCAGCGCCGCGGCCACCTCGTCGCCATCGACCAGGTGATCCACCGCGTTGCGCGCCACGGCCGCGCCCGGCATGCCGAACACCACACAGGACTCCTCGTTCTGCGCCAGGGTGAGCCCACCGGCCTGCTTGATGGCCTGCATACCCGCCGCGCCGTCCTCGCCCATGCCGGTGAGGATGACGCCGAGCGCCCGCCGCCCGTACGCCTTGGCTGCGCTCTCCAGCAGCACCGTGGCCGAGGGCATGTGCCCATCCCGCTCCACCCCCGGCTTGAGCGCCACCCGCCCGCGGAACGGGACGATCATGTGCATGCCCGGCGGGGCGATGAGCACGTGCCCCGGCATCAGCAGCTCCCCGTCCTGCGCCAGCCGCACCTTCAGCTTGCAGGAGTTGGCCAGCCAGCCCGCCAGCGACTCGGCGAAGGCGGCGTTGATGTGCTGGACGATGGCGATGGGCGCCGGGAAGTCCGCGGGCAGCTCCGACAGCATCCGGTGCAGCACCTGCGGCCCCCCCGTCGAGGCCCCCACCGCCACCATCCCCATGCTCGGGGGCAGCAGCGAGGGCAGCTCGTTGCGCACCGGCGGGATGACGGGCTTGGTCCGCCGGATGTGGCGGATCACTCGCACCGAGGACAGCAGCTTCAGCTCCTTGGCCAGGTTCCACGCCTCGAGCCCATCATCGATGGAGGGCTTGACGCGCAGCCCCAGGGCGCCCAGCTCCAGCGCCCGGCAGGTGAGCTCCGGGGCCTGCTGACGCGGATCCGCGGTGAGCACCAGGATGGGGGTGGGGCACTCGGCCATGATGTGCTCCACGGCGGTGAGCCCATCCATCACCGGCATGTCCACATCCATGGTGACGACGTTGGGGCGCAGCTCCTTCACGCGCGCCAGCGCCTCCTTGCCGTCGGCGCACGTGCCCACGACCTGGAGATCCGGGTCCTGGCCCAGTGCTTCGCAGATGAGCTGTCGGCAGATGAGCGAGTCATCGACCACCAGCACCGACACTTTCTTGCCCATTACCCGTGCATACCCCGTGCGCGACGCGAGGAGTATACCCAATGCCTCTGGGTGTCCTCAGAGTGGCCTTTACCCCAGTAGACGCTTCACCACATCCACCAGATCCTGCCGGACGAGATCTCCCTTGGTGATGTAGCCGTTGGCCCCCGCGGCCAGCCCCTTCTTCCGGTCCCCCTCCCCCCCGCGGGTGGTGAGGATGATGACCGGGAGCCGGTTCAGGGTCTCATGGGCCTTGAGCTGCCGGGTGAGCTCCAGGCCGTCCAGGCCGGGCATCTCCAGGTCCGTGACGACCAGGTCCACCTGGGTCCGGGCGAGCAGGTGGAGGGCCTCGGCGCCATCCGCGGCGGCGACGATGTCGTACCCCACCGCCTCCAGGAGCGCGGAGATGAGCTCGCGGGTGAGGGGGGAGTCATCCACGACCAGGATGCGGCGGCGCTGGGCCTCCGTCGGGCGGGGGGCGGCGCGCGGCAGGCGGACCGAGAGGGAGCCATGGGCCCCCGCAGTCAGGTAGGCGGCCGAGAGCACCATGGCCAGCCGGCCGTCCGCCAGGGTGGTGGCGCCGGTGAGGTGGCCGAAGCGTCCGAGCAGCCCTCGCAGGGGGAGGATGGCCTGGACGCGCTCCTCGAGCACGCGTTCCACCGACAGCGCGGCGATGGCGCCCTGGCTGCGAATCACGAGCACCAGCTCGCCCTCGGCGGGGCGCCGCTCCGGCGCCAGTCCGAGCAGGGTCGACAGGTGGCCGAAGGGCAGCACCCGCCCGTCCACGTCGAGGGCCGGGCGCCCCGCCAGCTCCGTCATGGACGAGAGATCCAGCTTGAGCGCCCGGGTCACGTGGGCGGCGCTCAGGGCGAGCGTCTCATCCCCCGCCTTCACGAAGAGCAGCGGCGCCACCGTGAGGGAGACGGGGACGCGAATCTCGAAGATGGTGGCCCAGCCCGGCGCGGACTCGACGCCGACGTCTCCGCCCAGGGTCTGCACCGCGCTGCGCACGGCATCCAGCCCCACCCCACGCCCGGAGATGTGGGTGACTTCCTCGCGAGAGGAGAAGCCGGAGAGGAAGATGAGCTCCCGGGCCTGGGCCTCGGTGAGGGCGCTGGCGGCCATCTCGTCCAGGTAGCCCTTGCGCACCGCCACCTTGCGCAGCATGTCCGTCTCCAGCCCCACGCCGTCGTCTTCCACGCGCAGGACGATGCGGTTGCCCTCGCGAGCGGCGCGCAGGGTCAGACACCCCTTGGGGCGCTTGCCCGTGGCGACGCGATCCACCCGAGACTCCAGGCCATGGTCCAGCGCGTTGCGGATCAGGTGCAGCAGGGGCTCGCGCAGCGCCTCCACCACGGCGCGATCCGCGCGGGTGTCCTCGCCGTCCACCACGAGCTCCACTTCCTTGCCCAGCTCCCGGGCCATGTCTCGCACGACGCGCGGATAGGGCTCGAAGAGGACCGAGAGCGGCAGCATGCGGATGCGCTGCACCTCCTCGACCACCTGCCCGAGATCCCTCAGCTCCTCGTTGGCCAAGAGCTTGGCCTCGCGGTGCAGAGCGGCGGCCATGTCCTTGGCCTTGCCCAGCTTGGCCGCGAGCGCCGCTCCCGCGGGCCCCAGATCCTCGGCCTCCCGCGCGAGCTGGGCCAGCTCCCGGGCCAGCTCCAGCCGTTTGCCGTTGGCCAGCTCTCGCCTGCGGGCCACCTGCGTGAGGTTGGTGGCGGAGCTGGTGAGCAGATCCAGGCTCCCGACTTCGATGCGGACCGAGCTGTCCGCGCGCATCTCCGCCCGGGCAGGCTGAGGCGCTGGAGCTGACGCCGGCCCGGCTGGAGTTGCTCCCGGGGAGGAGGCACCCGCCGGGCGGGCGGCCGGCTGTGCGGAAGCAGAGAGAGAGGGACTCGGGCTCGGAGCGGACGGCTTGGCCCCGCCGACCGTGGTCGCGGGAGCCGTCGCCGACGCCGCGGGTATCGCCGCGGGAGCCGGCACCGAAGGCGTGGGAGCCAGCGGCGAAGCGACCGGAGCGGCGCTCAGAGGCTTTGCCTGGCTCGGAGAGGGCTGTGGCTTCGAGACCGGCGATGAAGCCCCCGCCGCCTGGGCCAGATTGGCCGCGATCTGCCCCGGGGCGGCAGTGGCGCTCCCCACCTGGGCCTGCTCCACCTTGGTGCGCTCGCGGAGCCACGCCACCAGCTTCTCGACCTCGGGTGCATCGTCGGACGGCACGAGGCCGGACAGCACGGTCACCGCGTCCGCGGACTTCAGGAGCGCGTCGGCCGAGTCGTGGGACAGGATGTACTGGGCGGGCTCGCTGGAGCGGACCAGCTCCTCCATCTCATGGACGAGCACGTTGATGCTGTCGAAGCCCATCATCCGGGCCTCGCCCTTGAGGCCGTGGAGCTCGCGGAGTGCCTTGCGCCCCGTCTCCACGCTGCCTCCGGACTCCAGCTCCACGATGGCGCGGTTGATGCGCTCCAGCCGCACCCCCACCAGATCGCGGAACTGCTTGAGCAGGCGATCGCGGGGTGTCACCCGTCGCTCCCCGGCGGCGTCTGGCTGATCTGGAACCGCTCCACGACGTTGCGCAGATCCAGCGCGAGCACCAGCAGATCCCCATTGGCGGTGCTCACCTGCTTGGTGGCGTTCAGGCTCTGCTGGGTAATCCGGAGGATGTCCGCCATCGTGTCGGCGAGCTGATCCGTGCCCGTCTGCTGCTGCTGCGTGGCCAGCGAGATGGAGCGCACCGCGTCCGACGTCTGCCCGGCCAGATCCAGGATCTGCTTGAGCGACTCGGAGACCTGCTGCGCCAGCGAGGTGCCCGTGTCCGTGGCGCGCACGCCGCCCTCGGTGGCCGCCACCGCCGCGCGCGAGGCCTCGCGCACCTCCTCGATGAGGCCTTCAATCTCCTTGGTGGACTCCAGCACGTTCTCGGCCAGCCGGCGCATCTCCGCGGCCACCAGCGAGAAGCCCCGGCCCACCTCGCCCGCCTTGGTGCCCTCCAGCTCCGCGTTCAGCGCCAGCAGATCCGACTTGTCGGCCACGCCGTTGATGAACTCGACGATCTTGCCGATCTGCTGCACGCGCTTGTTGAGCCGGGTCACCGCCGAGGCGATGGCCTGGTTGTCGTTGCGCATGCGGCTCATGGAGGCCAGGAAGGCCTCGGCGCTGCCCTGCCCGCCCTGCGCCGCGCCCAGGGTGCGCTGGGCGATCTCCGCCACCGAGCCGGCGTTCTCCGCGATCTGCCGCGCGCTCCGGGCCAGCTCCTCCGTGGTGGCGCTCGTCTCGTCCAGCGAGCTGGCCTGCTCGGCGGCGCCGGCCTCGTAGCGGCCCGAGGTGGCGAGGATCTCCTCCGTGGTGGCGCTGATCTGCGCCCCGGCGCGCTGGAGCTGCGAGAGCACGTCGGCCAGGTGGGCCCGCATCATCGCGAAGGCGGCGGACACGCCCCACACCTCGTCCTCGGCGGGGATGAGCCGCGGGGCGGCGAGGTTGCCGTCCGCGATGCGCCGCGCCTCGCCGGCGAGCTGGCGGATGGGACGGCCCACCAAGGTGCCGCCCAGGTACGCGGTGGTGAGCGCCATGCCGAAGACGAGCAGGCACAGCGCCCCGCCCGAGGTGATGGCGTCCGCCCGCAGCTCCTCCACGCGCTGCTCCTGGGCGCCCAGCGGCGTGGCGAGCACCTCCTCATAGGCGTGCTCCGCCAGCTCCGAGGCGAGGTTGGCGGAGAGCACCGCGGGCGTCACCACGGCGATGGCGGTGAAGAGCACCAGCCGGGCGCGGATCTGCGCGCGCCGAGGCATGGCGGCGATGATCTGCGCATGGCTCAGCCCCAGTTCGCTCAGCCACACCGTCACCTGCCGGGCCCGCAGGGTGACGAGGCAGTGCACGAGCAGCGCGGTGATGGGCCCGAACAGCAGCCCCAGGCTGGCCACCCTCAGGGCCGCGCTCAAGCCCGCGCCTCCGATCGTGCCTACCAGCACGCCCGGCACCACCGTGCTGATGAGCCACATCATCAGCGACTTGACGAACGTGGCATCCGCGGCGCCGGTGGCCTCGACACAGGCCTGCGCCAGGCTCTCGGGGCCGATGGCCACATCGCCCCGCTCCAGGCTGCGCAGCGTGCGCAGGCGGCGGAGCATCTGGCCCCCCGCCAGCACGTTGGAGACCACGCACGCGATCGCGCCGCAGGCCATGAGCAGGTGGAACGCCTCTTTCAGCGCGTCCTCCATGGTGAGCCACGCGTAGTAGAACGCCAGGAAGCCGCCCACCAGGTTGCCCGCGAGGACGGGGACCACCAGGTGCCGGCTGAAGGAGGCCCGGCGGGAGATGCCTCGCGTGCTCATGGGCTAGCCCTCTCTCCCTGCCAGTTGGAAGCGCTCCACCACCAGCTTCAGGTCCCTGGCCAGCGAGGACAGATCGCTGTTGGCGGCCACCATCTGCTTGGTCGCCCCGGCGTTCTGCTCGGTGACGCGGAGGATGTCTCCCATGGCGGCGGCGAGCTGATCCGTACCCGTCTGCTGCTGCTGCGTGGCCAGCGAGATGGAGCGCACCGCGTGCGAGGTCTGCCGCGCCAGCTCGAGGATGAGGCTCAGGCTCTCGTCCACCTGGGCTGCCAGCAGTGTGCCCGCATCGGTCGTCTTCAACCCCGCCTCCGTGGCCATGACCGCCGCGTGGGTGGCGTCGCGGATCTCCTCGATGAGCTGCTCGATGGTGCGCGTGGAGCGGATGACGTTCTCGGCCAGCCGGCGCATCTCCGCGGCCACCAGCGAGAAGCCCCGGCCCACCTCGCCCGCCTTGGTGCCCTCCAGCTCCGCGTTCAGCGCCAGCAGGTCCGACTTGTCGGCGATCTCGTTGATGAACTCGACCACCTTGCCGATCTGCTGCACGCGCTTGTTGAGCCGCACCACCGCGTCCGCGATGGACTGGTTGTCCTCCTTCATCCGCTGCATGGCGGTGAGGAAGGCCGCCGCGTTGCGCTGGCCGCCCTGGGCCGCGGCGAACGTGCGCTCGGCGATGCCGGCCACGGACTCGGCGTTGCCGGCGATCTGCTGCGCGCTCCGGGCCAGCTCCTCCGTGGTGGCGCTCGTCTCGTTGAGCGAGCTGGACTGCTCGTCCGCGCCCAGCTCCTGCTCGGAGGAGGTGGCCACCAGCTGCTCGGTGGTGCTGGAGATCTGCATGCCCGCGCGCCGCATCTGCGCCAGCGCCTGCCCCAACTGGGCCTGCATCTGGACGAAGGCGGCCGAGGCGGCCCACACCTCGTCCTCCGCGGGGATGACGCGCGGCGGGCGCAGGTCCCCCTTGGCGATGCGCGTGGCATCCTCGGTGATGGCGCGCAGCGGCTCGGACAGCGCGGCCCCGGCGGCATAGGCCGTCCCGAGCACCAGCAGGATGACGAAGCCCGACAGCAGCCCCAGCGACAGGCTCCGCTGGTGGTGGGCCTGGGCCACCACGGCCGCCTGCGCCTCATGGCCTCGGGCTTCGAGGATGTCGTCCATCACCCGCACCGCGCGGGAGATGGACACGTCCAGGATGAAGATCGACGGGCAGAGCACCGCGATGGCGGTGAAGATCAGCAGCCGCCGGCGGATGTTCTGCCGCTGGGCAGGCACCGCCTCGATGACCTCCAGCGCGGACAGCCCCTCGGTGGCGATGCGCTCGGCGGCCGTGCGGCTGCGGCGCACCACCAGCAGGTAGACGAGCAGCGCGCTCAAGGGCCCCAGCGCCAGCACCACCAGGCCGATCCGCACGCTCAGCAGCCACGGCTCGTCCACCAGCGGCGGGAACGCGAGCGCCACCAGCAGCGTGCCCCCGAGCCACCCCAGCAGGGTGAACCAGAAGCAGCGCTCGGGGATGGCGCGCGCCTCCTGGAGCGCCTGGCGCAGGTTGGCCGGCGTGGACGGCAGCGTGCCCCGCTCCACCGCCCACAGCGTCCGCAGCGCCCGCCGCTCGAGGATGCTGGTGAGCCCCAGGCACAGCGCCAGCGCCAGCCCCACCAGCGCGAGGAAGGACTGCCAGGCGCCCTCCGGCGGCGTGTACTCGAGCTGGCCGTGCGTCAGCGCCAGCACCACGCCCACTCCGCCGCCCAGCCACGAGGGCTGCGTCAACCACCGCGCCAGCCCCTTCACACCCGAGGGCGTGCTCATGCGGCCTCCCGGGAAGTCCCCGAGAGGAAGTGCTCGAACTCCACCAGCCGCACCAGCGGCCAGAGCACCCCTCGCACATAAAGAAAGCCCAGCAGGCTCTGGCCCGCCGTCTTCTGCAGCAGCGGCGGCAGGGGCATCACCCAGTGCACCTCCGCGTCGATCTCCAGCGTGTCCACGCCCACTGTCTCCCCCGAGGGCGCCAGGAGCACCCGGGAGGCCCCTCCGTCCTCACCGAAGCCCTGGCGCGCCGAGCGTGAGCGCCCCGCATGGAGCGCGGGCGCGTCAATGACGGCCACATCCACCGCCGGGAAGGCGATCCGGTGCTCGCCGGCATGGCACAAGAGGGTCCCGCTCACGCGCAAGCCCGCCATGGCTCAGGCTCCCTGGCTGAGGTGATCGAAGAGCCCTTCGGCATCAATCACCGCCACATCCCGCTGGGCGCCCTTGGCGGGGCCGCGCAGGTGCAGGTGGACGCCGCTGGCGCCCAGCGGCTCCAGGCTGCCGGACACCATGGACACACCCGCCACGGTGCTGGCCGTCAACGCCAGCGAGCCGCGAGGCAGCCGCACCAGCACCGCCCGCCGCGTGGACTGGCTGCCGGTGCCCACCAGCAGCCCCATGTCCACCACGGGGATCACCTCGCCCCGGTGCGCGAACACGCCCAGCAGGTAGGCCGGTGCACCCGGTACCCGCGTCAGCTCGGGGAAGGTAACCACCTCCGCCGCGCTCTCCGCAGGTACCGCGTACCAGCTACTGCCACATGCAAACACAAGGTAGGACTGTCGCCCTTCGGACTCGGAAACGCCCATCGGGCCAGAGCCTACCTCAGATCAGTGGCGAAACTCGACGCGGCGGTTCTCAGCCCACGCTTCCTCGTTTGAGGCAGGGTTGACCGGGCGCGTCTCGCCGTAGCCCACGGTGTCCAGGCTCCGGGCGGAGACGCCGAGATCGCTCAGGTAGCGCTTCACGGCGGCGGCGCGGCGGTTGGAGAGCTGGAGGTTGTACTCCTCGGTGCCGCGCTCGTCGGCGTGGCCCTCCAGGGTGATCTTCATGGACTTGCCCTTGACGCAGTCGGCCAGCGCGGACAGGCGGCTCTGGGCGTCCGAGGTGAGGGTGGACTCGTTGAAGCCGAAGCGCACGGGCGTCCAGTCGCACTCCTTGGGAGCAGCCGTCACGCACTTGCCGGCCTGGCACTCCTGGCCCTCGCCGCAGTCGGTGTTGCTGGAGCACACATCCTTCGAAGGCTCCTGGCAGCGGCCGTTCTGGCACTTGCCGCCCTTGCACTGGTCATCGCCCTTGCACTGGGCGGGGGCGCACTTGCCGGCCTCGCAGATGCGGCCGGAGCCGCACTGGGTGTCCAGGGTGCACTCGGGGCCCTTGGGCACGCACTTGTTGGCCTGGCAGGCGAAGCCTTCCTTGCAGTTGGTATCGGTGGCGCACTCCTGGCAGGTGCCCTGGACGCAGACCTCGTTGTGCTCCTTGCAGGCCTCGTCGTTGTCGCAGTTGGGGTAGGGCTTGGGACAGCCCGTCATCAAAGCCATGGCGAGAGCGAGCCCTGCCACCATCGAAATACGTCGCATCGTTCCCTCCAGAGTTCGTGAGAATGCCCGCCCCGAAGGACGGTTCGACGCACCGCGTGTAGTCTCAAGAACCCAAGGGAGTCAAAGCAATTTGACCCGGCCACGGGCTTGCAGCGTGCTGAACCCCGTGCCGTTGAAGTCCTTGAATCCACGCGCTCCTTTCCAGACAGTGTGGCTCGGCAGCCACACCCCGAGGTCCGAGGTCTCCGCCCCATGCCCGCGTCCGTGCTGATCGTCGATGACGAGAAGAACATCCTGCTCACGCTGAGCCAGTCGCTGCAGCTGGCGGGCTACCGCACAGAGCTGGCGGGCTCCGGGCAGATCGCGCTGGACGTGGTCTCCGCGCGGCCCGTGGACGCGGTGCTCATGGACGTGAAGATGCCGGACATGGACGGGCTGACGGCGCTGGCCCGCCTGCACGAGCTCAAGCCGGAGCTGCCGGTCATCATGATGTCGGGCCACGGCACCATCGACACGGCGGTGAAGGCCACGCAGCTGGGGGCGAGGGACTTCCTGGAGAAGCCCATCGCGAGAGACCGGCTGCTGGTGGCGCTGCGCAACGCGCTCAAGCACCAGGCGGTCATCGAGGAGCTACAGGAGCTGCGGGCGCAGCTGGGCCGCTATGACATGGTGGGCGCGGGGCCGGCGATGCAGCGCATCTTCTCGCTCATCCAGCGCACGGCGCCCTCCGAGGGCCGAGTCCTCATCACCGGCGAGAACGGCACGGGCAAGGAGCTGATCGCCCGAGCGCTGCACCAGAACTCGCGGCGCAAGGCGGGGCCGTTCGTGAAGCTCAACTGCGCGGCGGTGCCACACGAGCTGATCGAGAGCGAGCTGTTCGGCCACGAGAAGGGCGCGTTCACGGGGGCGGTGAGCGTGCGGCGCGGCAAGTTCGAGCTGGCGCACGAGGGGACGCTCTTTCTGGACGAGATCGGCGACATGCCGGCCGCCATGCAGGCCAAGCTGCTGCGAGTGCTGCAGGAGGGCGAGCTGGAGCGCGTGGGCGGCACGGAGACGATCAAGGTGGACGTGCGAGTCATCGCCGCGACGAACAAGAACCTGGAGAAGGAGATCGCCGCGGGCCACTTCCGAGAGGATCTCTACTACCGCATCAACGTGGTGCAGATTCACTCGCCCCCGCTGCGCGAGCGGCGCGAGGATCTGCCAGATCTGATCGACACCTTCCTGACGGAGGCGTGCGCGCGCAACGGGCGCAAGCCGCTGACGCTCTCGGCGGAGGCGCTCTCGGTGATGGGCTCGTATGACTACCCGGGCAACGTGCGCGAGCTGCGCAACCTGGTGGAGCGGCTGGCCATCCTCTGCGAAGGCCCGGTGGTCTCGGGCACTGAGGCGCTGGAGCTGCTGCCTCGGGGGCGCGGCCCGCTCCCCTCGTTGCCCGTGAGCGCCCTACCCGCCTCGGCGCCCGCTCCGGTGGCGGTCTCCATGCCCGCTCCCACCGCGACGGAGCTTCCCGCGCCGCGTGCTCCGGAGCCGCCCGCCCCCACGGGTTTCCGTCCCCGAGTGGACAAGACCTTCCGGGAGCAGGTGGAGGACGCGGAGCGGGAGATCATCCTCCACACGCTGGCGCACACGCAGGACAACGTGACCGAGGCCGCGCGGCTGTTGGACCTGGAGCGCGGCCACTTCTACAAGAAGATGAAGGCGCTGGGGCTGCGGCGGAGCGCGGCGGACAAGGAGCCCGCCCCCGGCCCGAGCGGTGAGTGACGGCGGCACGGCAGGCGCACCGTGGCAGGCTGTCTTCGCTCAGGCGGCGATGCGCTCGATGCAGGCCGGCACATCGTTGGTGGGCGAGTTCACCACTCGCGTCACCTCATAGGAATCGAGGACGTCGTCCGCGCACGGCACCAGCAGCGGCTGGAGCGCCGCGGCCTCCATCGGCTCGGGGCGCAGCCACTGCTCCTGGCCCGCCGACGAGAGGATGACGGGCATCCGATCATGGATGGGTGCCATCAGGGCGTTGGGGCCGGTGGTGATGATGCAGCAGGAGCGCACCACCTCGCCCGTCTCCGGCGAGGTCCACTCCTCCCACAGCCCGGCGATGGCGAAGGGCTTGCGGTCCTTGCGGTGGAAGAAGAACGGCGTCTTCGGCTTGGTCGTCTGCTTCCACTCGTAGAAGCCATCCACGACGAGCAGGCAGCGCTTGCGCTTCAGCGCGGAGCGGAAGCTGGGCTTCTCGGCCACGGTCTCGCAGCGCGCGTTGATGAGCTTGTTGCCGATGGCGGCTTCCTTCGCCCAGGACGGGATGAGCCCCCAGCGGTAGGCATCCAGCATCCGCTGCCCGTCATTGGCGACCACCGGCATGAGCTGGGTGGGAGCCAGATTGAACCGCGGGCGCTCGATGGCGTTGCGGATGCCTGCGAGCCCGAACTCGCGAGCGAGCTCGACGGCGGGAGTCTGAACGGTCACACGGCCACACATGTGCCGGAGTATCACCCCGAGCCGCCTGCCCACCAAGTCCTACGATGGATGGGCCGCGAACCCCTCGAAGAAGGTGGCAGGGGGACCGGCCAGCCGGGCAACTTGTAGATGGACGCAAGGGGCGCTCCTGGGCAGCCTTGGGCGCGCAGGACTTCTTTCCCCGGAGGGATGAATGAAGCTGAAGGCGCTGTGTGTGGCGGTCTCGTTGCTGGCGGCTCCTGGCGTGGTGCACGCACAGGGCGCGTTCGACCAGCTCAAGAAGGCGGCGGGCGACACGGGCAAGTCCGCCCTGGAGAAGAAGATCAACGACAAGCTGAAGACGGAGGCCAGCAAGAACCAGTGCAGCTTCAAGTCGGGCACGGACGTGCTGGAGCCCGGCTGCGATCAGAAGCTCAAGAACCTGGCGGGCGTGCTCGTGGACGCGAAGAAGCAGCTCGATTCCGGGGGTGTGAAGAACTACAAGTTCGAGGTCTCCGGGCACACCGACTCGAGCGGCGACGCGGCGAAGAACAAGGCGCTGAGCGAGAAGCGCGCGGCTGTCATCGTGAAGGAGCTCGTGGCGCGCGGGGTGGCCAAGAACGAGATCATCGCCGTCGGGCGCGGCTCGGAGCAGATGCTGGTGAAGCCGGATGACACGCCGGCGAAGAAGGCGAAGAACCGGCGCTACGAGATCCAGGTCCGGTTCTGAGCGAGGCGCGCTCCGGGCGGCGCTAGCTCCTCGGGGCGGCCAGGAACCACTGCACCGCCTCGCGAGCGATCTCCGTGGGCACGGTGTGGGGCCCGTCGAACTCGCGGTAGAGCACGTCGTAGCCGACGGCCTGGAGCCGGGGCACGAGGCGCCGGCTGCACGGATCGATGGGCAGCACCATGTCCTGGGTCCCGTGGGAGACGAAGACCTGCGGCTCGCCGTGCTGCTCCGCCGGAGCGGCGAACCCCGGGGAGAACGCCAGGACGTGGGTGAACAGGTCTCCGTTGGAGATCCCCAGCGACACGCCATACGAGGCGCCGTCGGAGAAGCCGCCGATGGCGATGTGCTCCGGGTCCACGGCATAGCGCTCGAAGATCCAGGAGAGCGCCTGATCGATGAACTCCACGTCCGGCCCGTACTCCCTGCGGATGACATCCCACGTCGGGCCTCGGGAATCCGGAGCCACGAGGATGAAGCCCTCGGCTTCGACGAACGCCTGGA
>NZ_JBJMQP010000246.1:0-4254 GCF_045802625.1 Hyalangium sp.
CATGTCCGGCTCGCGCGAGGCCGTCAGCGGCGTGGGCACGCAGATGACGATGCAGTCCATCTCCGCCGCCTTGGCGAAGTCCGTGGTCGCCTTGAGCTTGCCCTCGGTGCTCAGCTTCGCCAGCGGCTCGCTGGGGATGTGCTTGATGTAGCTCTCACCCTTCGCAATCTTGTCGATCTTGCGCTTGTCGATATCGAGCCCGGTCACGGGGAAGCCGGCCTCCGCGAACGCCATGCCCAGCGGAAGCCCCACGTAACCCAACCCCACCACGCCCACCTTCGCCTCCCGCTTGCGAATCATGTCGACCAGCGGGCTCACCATCACGCGCATCGCACACCCTCCCAATGAGGCGCCGCGAATCACGGACGCCTCAAGCCGTTCAACAACCCATCACAAAAAGACGACCACCCACCGCAACCACGCCGGGGGCAAACGCTGCGCCCCGTAAGTCACCATGCACGCCGGCAGCACCTGCCCGTACCCAGGCGAGTACGAGGACGGCTCCAGCCGAGGCGTCAGGCCCGAGGCGAAGAGCACCAGCGCCCTCACCGCGTCCTCGGGCCCCAGCTCCACTCCGAGCGGCTCGAACTCCCGCGGCGCGTCCGGCACCCGCAGCGCCCGCGCCAGCTCCTCGGGCTCGGGAGCCCGCAGCCGCGCGTGCACGTCCGGCAGGTGCAGCCGGCCCACGACTGCATGCGCTCCCGTGCCAATGAGCCGATCCGTGACCGAGAGCGCCCGCTCGCGCTTGTCCAGGAGGAAGGTCCGCTCGATGCCCACGGGCGCCGGCAGCGCCCGGTAGCCGTCATGCCTCACGCTGAGCCGATCCAGCTCCGGCCCGGTCTGGAACACCTCCACCCGGGCGCGCGCATCCTCGGGCAGCGCGAAGAGCCGCGTGGGCGCGAAGGCCACCTGCTCGGCTCCGTCCAGCTCGAGTGTGTTGTGCGCCGCCGTGCCCCGGAAGGCATTGCGCACCGTCGCATCCCGCGTGTACGTGCCCGTCCCCGGATCCACGATCAAGGGCTGCCCGCGCAGGTGCAACTCGAATGAAAGCTTGTCGTTGTGACTGTGCCCGCCCACGCCCTGCTGCCCCTGTCGACCGGCGCTGACAGTGATGACGGCCTCGGCTCCGCGCAAGATGTGGAAGCCGCCCGCCGGGAAGCTGACCGACGTCGGAGGCGCAGCGGGAGCCAGCGCCTGGAAGCGCTCCAAGCCCGGCCGCCCCAGCAGCCATGCCGCCTCGTCCGGAAGCTCGCCGCCCGCCAGGGACGCCTCCCCGAAGAGCGCAGCCCCCAGCGGAGCCAGATAGCCATGATCCAGATCCGCGCGGTCCCGGAACGGAAAGACACGGCCAGAGTCGTTGTCGCCAATCTGCGGCGCCAGCCCTTGCTCAGAGCACCACGCTCGCGCGGCCTGATACATCCCTCTCAAGCGCTCGGCGTAGCCCTTCCCCAGATCCACTCCCGTCCCAAGCGCCACCACGTGCGCCAGGGTGAACAACTCCACCGCGAGCCGGTGGTAGGGCGTGGAGCCCTCGAAGGAGGTGCCCTCGGCGTGCACCTGCGCCTCCATCTGCGAGCGCAGGCCCTTCACCGCGAGCGCCACCTGACGCGCCGAGCCCGGTAGCTCCGGGAAGAGCAGGCCCACCACGAGCAGGCCCACGTAGTTGGACACCAGGTGGTTGTTGGGGACGGCGCCACGATCCTCCAGCCGTGCCTCCACCCAGTCCGCGTGCTCGGCGAGAGCGCTCAGCACGGGCACGAGGAACTCGGGCCGCTGGACCTCGGGAGCCTCCGCGAACATGGCGAGCGCCTGCGCCAGATTGGCCGCGCGCAGGGCCACCTCCATCGGACAGGCCCACTGCACGCCCAGGCCTGTTGGGTTGGCCTGAAGGAAGTCGAGCGTCTGTAGGACGAAGCCCCGCGCGAAGCGGGCCCGCGCCTCGGCCTCCTCCTCCACCCAGTAGCCCTGGCCCAGCGCCACCAGGCTGTCGAGCCGGCCGAACACCCACGGATACTTCGGATCCGAGCCGGGCCGCTGCAGCCGGAGCTGATCCACGGGCTCCAGCGGGTAGCGGTAGCCGCTCAGAGGATCCAGGGACCAGTCCACCGCCCGGCCCTCACCGAAGGCCACGCACGTCCCAAAGACATCGAACTCCTGAGCCAACGCCGCGCGGGCCCGCTTGAGCGCCCGCTCCCGCGCACCCGGAATGGCCGCGAGCGCCCGGAGCACGGAGCGGCGCTGCGTGTGCTCGCACCACGTGCCCGTCTGACGCGTGCTCAGGAACCGACTCGCCAGCTCCGTGGCGGAGGCGGCTCCATACGCCTGGAGCAGCCGCAGCTCGTCCACGCGATAGCGGCGGCGGTAGAGCGCCTGCCGGGCCACGCCCTGCACCCGTCGCACCGCGCTCCTGGCGACTGCCGCCGGAGCGAGACGAACCAGTGCCGTGTAGTAATCAAGATTGCCCATCGCCCGTTCACCGTCCTGCACACCCGTTAGCAATCGCCCGGCCAAACTGAAGCCGTTGATGTTGTTGGGTTTGGCTCTTCCCCAGGTCCTGGCCGTCAGTAAAAAGTCCAGGATCCACCCTTCCTTTTGGGTAGGGCGCTTCTCTGTAGGGTGGAGATCAGTTCTTCGACGGGGAAGCGTTGCGCCGATCCCGGTCCATGATCATTCCTCTCCTCGTGCGAGGCGGAGCGTTGAGTGGGCGGCAACCCGAGGAAGCTCTCGGGCCCGCAGAGGCGGAGCGGGCGATGGCGGCGGTGGCCGAGCACGCTCTCAGGAATGGTGCGCGCGCGGGGCTGGAGGCGCTGCTGAAGGAAGCGCTGCGGCTCACGGGCGCGGCGGGCATCGCTCTTCATGAAGGGCGCATGAGGATCGCCGAGGCGGGCCTCAGGCCCCCCTCTCCGTCACGATCCCGGCGGGTCCAGGTGTTTCCTGTCGAGGATGGGCGCTCGACGCTCGTGGTCCTCCCCGAGCAGGCCGCCGCCGAGGGACCCGAGCTGCTAGAGCGGATCGCGCGTCTGGCCGGCACGCTGCTGGTGGCGCGGCGGCGCGAGGCCTCGGCCCAGACCCGGCAGGCCCAGCTCTATCAGGAGCGGCGCCGGCTGGAGCGGGAGCTGGCCTTCCGGGAGTGCAACCGCTCCCGGGCATCTCACGATCTCCGGACGCCCCTGCTCGTCATCAAGGGCTACCTGGACATGATGCGCAAGGGCATGACGGGCGCGCTCACGCCCACCATGGAGCGCTACGTCGAGCGCATGGTGAGCGCGACCCAGGACATGAACATGCTCATCGTCCAGCAGCTCTCGCGAGGCGGGGCGCCCGAGGATCTGCGCTACCTGCTCGAGCAGGCCTTCGAGCCGCTCGCGCGAGCCCCGCATGTCACCCTCCACCTGGAGTGCGCGCTCCCGTCCGCGCCCGTGCGAGGCTCCACGGCCGTGCTGACACAGCTGGCCCGGCTGCTGGCCCGGGACGTGAGCGCCCTGAACGCCCACACGGTGAACCTGAGCATCGAGCCGCACGAGAGGCTCGGAATGTGGCGGGTGCGCGTGTCCACGGACAAGCACCGCGCGCTGCCGGCTCGCAAGGTGGCGCAGCTGGAGCAGCTCGTCCTGAGGCTGGGCGGCACCCTCTCGCTCCAGGACGAAGCCCCGTTCGAGCTGCGGCTGCACCTGCCCGCCGTGGGCCTCAGCACGGTGCTGCACTAAGAGTTCCTTTCACAACCTCGCCCGGCCGGCGCCGCCCCTCGGGCTGTGCCCGCCATCGACGGGTTATGAAAGGAACTCTAATTAGTTAGGTGGGGTGCGCGCCATTCTGGAGTACCTGAGCCTGCCCTCGCGGCCTGCGAAGCGGGCCCGGCGCAGGGGCCACCGCAGCGGGCGGGGTGTTGAGCCCCAAGCCGTAGGTGCCCACAGGCCCACACCTCTGCTGTCCCCTCTTGGGAGGTCAGCCTGGCCGGCGTTTGCCCAAAGCGGGCTGCACTGCAGCCTCTCCACGAACCTAGTGGAGTGTCCACGAAGTTGTTGGACATAGTCAGGCAAAGTGGCGGTCCACCCACGCGTGCATCTTGGAGCGGGTCCAGGACCAAGTGAACGGGTGCGCGTAGAGGCGGTTGTACTCGGGCCAGCTCGCATTGAGGTGAGCCATGAGCTCAGCGCGGCTGGCCCACTCCCCTCGCTGGAGGTAGCGCGCTGCGAAGGCGCGGAGGAGCAACTCGGCCTGATCGAGCCAGGAGGCATGGGGCGGGGTGTAGAG
>NZ_JBJMQP010000024.1:0-6954 GCF_045802625.1 Hyalangium sp.
CACTGGGGCGAGCGCGACCGGGCTCTCCTCCCCCTGGCCTGCTCCCAGGTGGGGCTGTTCGCCTCGCTGGTGCTCACCTCCGGCGGCCTGGACGTCAGCGGCGCGGACATCGGGCTCATCACCCTCACGTCCTTCTATTCCGTCCTCATCGCCGGGCTCATCGAGTTCATCAATGACGCGAACAACAGCGCCCGCGGCTACAACTTCGCGCCCATGTTGATGGCGCCCGCCATTGGCATGGCCATGGGAGGGTTGCTCTCCATCCCCCTGGAACTGAACGGGATGGACTTCGCGCTGCTCTACTCGGTGCCCCTGGCCGCCAGCGGCTTTGCCCTCGCCATGGCCGCACCGCTCTCCGGCAACGCCACCACCGGCAGGGCGGTGCTCATCACCCTGACCAGCAGCCTGGGCCTCACCGCGCTCATCACCGCCCTCACCTCCGCCGTCGCGCCCCAGCAGCCCGCCTCCGCAAGCGCTCCGCGGCTCACCCCGGTCCCCGTGGTGCTTGCCACGGGCCGTCACAACACCGGGCTCGCCGTGGGCCCCGGGGTGTCGATCCAGTTCTGACTCGCCGTGACTGGCTGGAATCGGCCATGGCCTGCCGCGGCGGTCAGCCTCGGCCGTTGGGCACTCAGCGCTCCGGCTGGGGAAGGAACGGCGGGCCGGCTGTTCGTCACAAGGCGCCTGCGAGGCCCTCCTTCTGGGAGCCTGGACCTGAACCCCAGGCGCAAACCCCACCTGGAGCAAGTGACATGAACAAGGAAAGCATCATTCGAGCCTGGCGGAGTCCGGAGTACCGCGCGAGCCTGTCTCCCGAGGAGCGTGCGGCGCTCCCGGAGAGTCCTTGCGGCAAGCCCCTGACCGAGCTCGGAGAGACCGAGCTGACGGAGATCGTGGGAGGAGCCCCCCTGTGTACAGGGACCCAACAGACCCGGGGTCCCCTGGCCTGTACGCTCAACTCCTGCGGCATCGTCGCGTGCGCCCCTATCTCGTACCGGTTGTGCGCGCTGGAGTAGCGAGCGCGGCAGTGTCCGCCAGGTGATCCAGGGAGGGGGGACAAGGCGAAGCTGAAACCCGTCCAGATTCTCAGCCAGCCTGGGCCGCGCCGGTGGTTGCACCCAAACTGACCGACCCCGTATCCTCGGCGGCCTTGGAGTCCCGGTGGCCCCGGCGCGGCTGCCCGTCCCTGCATGCAAAGCTACGAAGCCCTTCAGTCCGCCATCGACTCCGCTTGGGAGCTCCTCGAGGCGCGGCTGACCACCCTGCCGCCTCCGCTCGATGCGCTGGCCCAGCGCTACCTCACCCGCATCTCCGATGGGGACAAGGGCCACCGCGGCTACTTCTCCAGCCGGCTCGCCCCACCGCTCGTCTTCCTGCCGCTGTGGCTGCGCGAGCGCTTCCGGCGCGAACAGCCCGACGCCGCGCCCTCGGAGGAAGTGACGGTGCGCATCGTGGCCAGCGCCATGTGGGGCTACCTGTATATCCGCATCCAGGATGACCTCCTCGACGAGGCGTCCCCGGCTCGCTCGCAGACGCTGCTCGGCAACGTGTGCATCTTCGAGATGGCCCAACTGCTGGGGAAGCTCGCCGCGGACTCGGCCGCCTTCCGCGCGGCCTTCGAGCGTGCGTGGATCGACTTCACCCGGTGGACCCTCGCGGAGCACGAGCAGCTCCTGTCCAATGCGGAGTACGACCGCGAGCGCTTCGAACAACACACGCGCAAGGTGGCGTTCGCCCGTATCCCCGCGCTCGCCGTGTGCACCCTCGCCGGCCACGCAGCGCTCGAGCCCACCGTCGAGCGGCTGGTGGATCAGCTCGGAGTCGCCTACGGGCTGACCAACGATGTGGTCGGCTGGCAGCGGGATCTCGCCAATGGCCACCGCACCTTCCTGCTCGCGCGGGCCGGCTTCTCGCGCGGGATGCCCGTGGAGCGCGCACGCCACGAGGTGCGTGAGGCCCTCTACGGCCAGGGGCTCGTGATCCAGACCCTGGAGGAGTCGGCCGCGTGGCAGCGCCGCGCCGCCGAGAGCGCGCAGGCCCTGGGCCTCGCGGAGTTCGCGGACTACACGCGCGAGCGGCTCGCGCTGCTGGACGAGCTGGGCTATGAGGCGCGCCTGCTTCAGCTGCGCTGGGTGCTGGCTGGCGGTGCCGCCGCGCCAGGCGCGCGCAAGGAGACCCCTCCATGACGCCTGACCAGGTACGCTCTACCTATGACGAGGCGTACGCGCGCCGCTACGACGCGTCGTTCCTGCACACGCCTCAGTACAGCTTCCGCGAGAAGACGCTCTTCGAGCTGTTCCTCGTCCGGACGCTCACACAGCAAGCGGACTCGTGGCTGGATGTGGCCTGTGGCACCGGCTTCTTCCTCTGTCACGGCCGCAGCAACCCCAACATCACCTGCGTGGGCCTGGATCTCTCGCCCGCGATGCTGGCGATCGCTCGCGAGACAAACCCAGGGACTCGGTTCGTCGAGGGCGACTTCCTCGCGCCGCATCCCGATCTCGAGGGGCGCTTCGCCCTCACCTCCTGCATGTGGGGCGCCTACGGATTGCAGGAGTCGGTGGCCCACGTCGAGCGGCTCGTGGCGAACCTGGCCCGGTGGACACGCCCAGGCGGCACCGTCTTCATGCCCGTGTTTGATCCGGCGCGCTTCGTCACCCTTCAAGCCGAGGGGCGGCTGATGGAGGGCGTGAGCCTGGGCGCGCCCGATGGAACGCTCTGGTCGTACCTCGAGCCCGATGGGAAGTTTCACGAGGATGTGCTCGCGCCGCCCCTGGAGGTGATGCGCGCGATGTTCGAGCCCGCCTTCGACACCGTCGAAGTCAGGCCCTATCCCAACACGCCGGGCATACCCATGGCCGCCCTGATCGCGCGGGGCCGCCGCTAGCTTTGGAGGGAAGCACCATGGACAAGAAGATCATTGATGAAATCATCGGCCGTGGAATCACCGACGCGAACTTTCGCAAGGCCTTGACCGCCGACCCCCGGAAGGCCCTGGCGGAGGCCGGCTACCCCGTCGATGAGAACCTGTTGGCCCTCATCGATGCCTCGAGCCTGAAGGCCTTGGACTCGATGGTGACGGATTATGAGAGCAAGTTCCTGGGCGGCCAGGGCGGCTCTCAGGGCACTCCCGGTGCTGACGGTGGCCTGGGCGGCCCCGGGGGCCCGGGCGGCGGCCCCATGGGCTGAGGCCCGGCGGGCGGGCGCTCAGAACGCCACGTGGAGCGAGCGCAGGCGCCGGCCCAGGGGCGGCAGCGGCCTCCAGTCCGGAGTCTGGAACGCCGGACGGAGCCCTGGTAGCCGCTCCAGGATCATCCGGATGCAGATCTGCCCCTCCAGGCGAGCCAGCGCGGCGCCCAGGCAGTAGTAGCTCCCCATCCCGAAGGCGAGGTGGCGGTTCGGCCGGCGGGTGATGTCGAACCGCTCCGGAGAGGGATACACCTCGGGATCGAAGTTGGCGGCCTTGTACACGAGCACGAAGGTCTCCCCGGCGGAGAACCGCTGGCCTCCCAGCTCCAGCGGCGCCTTGCTGACCCGGACCATCGCATCCGAGGCCCCGTCGTAGCGCAGCATCTCCTCGATGGCGGAGGGCATCAGCTCGGGCTTGTCGCGCAGCAGGGCCAGCTGCTCGGGGTGCTGCAACAACAACAGCAGCCCGCTGGAGATGAGGTGGCTGGTGGTCTCGTGCCCCGCGAACAGCAACATCGCGCAGTTGGCGACGATCGCCTCCGGCTCGCGGGCGAAGAGGCCCTCCTTCTGAGACACCAGGACGCTGATCAGATCTCCCCGCGGCTCCCGGCGGCGCTCGGCGATGAGGGGACGCAGATACTCTTGCATCTCCAGCAGGCTGCGCTGGCCGCGCTTGAGCCCCTCCAGCTCCACCTGCTGGAAGAAGCTGAGAATGTCGGCCGACCAGCGCTGCAGCAACGCGCGGTCCTCCGGAGGCATCCCGAGCAGCTCGCCGATGACATTGGCGGGCAGCGGGCGGGCCAGCTCGTCCACCACCTCCAGGGAGCCGCGCTCCTGCGCGGCGTCGAGCAGCTCGTGGGTGAACTGCTGCACGCGCGGGCGCAGCTCCTCCACCTTGGCGGGGTTGAAGTACTTCTTCAGGGCGCTCTGGAAGTCCAGATGGTCCTGCTCGCTCATGAGCCCCGCCCACCACCGGAGGCAGCGGCTCGCCGGCTCGAACTGCTGCTTCAGCTCACCGGGCAGGCGTTGCAACCAGCTCGCGGCCGAGACGGCGACCAGCCGCTCATCCTTGGTGGCCGCCAGCACATCCGCGTAGCGCGTGAGCACCCAGCCATGGAACTGGGGGCTCCAGCAAATGGGGTGCTCGGCTCGCACCCTGCGCAGGAACGCGTGGGGATCCCGCAGCACTTCTGGGGAAAAGAAGTCCTGGCTCACTGCTTCCTCTCGGAAGAGCTCGCTGCCACCATCCGGGGGTGCCTTCCGAGCAGAGCATACCGCTAGAGGCCCTCCGGCGCATCCGCATCTTCGAGTCCCTCGAGGAGAAGCACCTGCTGGCGCACCAGTGGGAAGTGCTGCTCGACAAGTTCTACGTCCATCTGCCCCTCAAGGAGAGCCTGCTCGGGCTCAACCTCGTCCAGCGGGTGCGGCGGCTCCAGGAGCAAGCCGCGCTCTATCCGGATGACTCCGCGTTCATGGCGGCCCTGCTGCAGCTGTCCACGGCGCTGCGTGATTTCCACACCATGGTGGATATGCCGGAGCCGTGGTCAAGGTACACGGCGCTGCTCCCCTTCCAGCTTCATGAGTACTTCGATGACGCGGGAGCGGCGCGCTACATCGTGGGGGAGCTCGCGCCAGGGGTGGAGCTGGGCGGAGACTTCCGCCGCGGCGTGGAGGTGACGCACTGGAATGGCGAGCCCATTGCCCACAAGCTCACCTGTCTTGCGAAGCAGACGGCGGGCTCGAACCCCGAGGCCCAGAAGCGCCGGGCCCTGGCGCTGCTGACCCAGCGCATCTTGAGGTTCTACCTCCCGCCAGACGAAGACTTCGTCCTTGTCACCTACCTGGGGAAGACAGGCCCTGCGGACATCAAACTCCCCTGGAGGGTCCAGGAGACGCCCCAAACGGGACGGTGGGCCGCCGTGCCGGCGCTGGTCAGCGTTCCGGAGAGCCTGGCCTTCCGAAGCGTGGAGACCCTCAGTGGGACGTTGGGCTATCTCCGGATCGCCAGCTTCATGATCAACGACGTGGATGGGTTCGTCCGGGAGGTCCAGCGGATCATCCGGTCCCTGCCCCAGGCCGGGCTCATCATCGACGTGCGCGGCAACCCCGGCGGCTCCATCTTCGCGGCCGAGCGCATTCTCCAGTTCTTCACCCCGAACCGCATCGAGCCGGAGCCGGTCTCCCTGCGCTGTACCGATCTCACGCTCAAGCTGTGTGAGTCCGGCGAGGGCTGGGCTCCGTGGAGAGCCTCGCTCTGGCAGGGCCTCACCACCGGCGAGCTGTTCTCCCAGGGCTTTCCGTTGACCCCGGTGGAGCAGGCGAACGACGTGGGGCAGCTCTACAAGGGCCCGGTGGTCCTGCTGTGCGATGCGCTGAGCTACAGCGCCACGGACTTCTTCATCGCCGGGTTCAAGGACCACAACATCGGAAAGATCATGGGCGTGGACAGGCAGACCGGCGCGGGCGGGGCGAGCATGTACCGGCACCAGCAGCTGGTGAGCACCTGGGCCAACGAGCCAGCCAGTCCGCTGAAGCCGCTGATCCGTGGAGTGGCGATGCGGGTGGCCCTGATGCGCTCCACCCGGGTCGGGGCGAAGCGAGGAATGCCCGTGGAGGGGCTGGGAGCGGAGATCGACATCCCCTACCGCTACACCCGAGACGACATCCTCCACGGAGACGTCGACCTGCTGAATCGCGCAGGCCAACTCCTGGATTCTCGTCCGTGACTGTCAGCCCAAGTTGCGGATGACGGCCATGGCGTCGGTGTCGTCACTCTTGAGGAACTTGCCGATCTGCTCGACCGCCTGCGCCTCGTTCTCGAGCTTGAACTGCGCCTCGAGATACGGCCGCTGCTCCTCCGGAGCGGCCCGGACCATGTCCATCTGGGTGCCGGACAGGTTCTTCCGGTGCTCCACCAGCATCTTGAATGCGCTGTCTCGACCAACTTCGAGTGCCATTGTCGAACTCTCCGAGGAGGCCTGGAACAGGTCCACCGGCATCCCCACCATCTCTGATTATCGGAGGGAGGGACCGGAAGTTTCCAAAAGGCGCAAGTCCCTGGAATGACAGGGCCTGCCGCCTACAGCAGCCGCGCCAGCTCCGTCACATGCGCGTCGTGCTCGCCAGCCTGGGCGAGCGCCTCGGCCAGCCGCTGCACGTACTCGCGGTTCGAGCCGCTGGGGCCGTGGGCCGAGCGCACCACCGCCGCGATCTCCTCCAGAGAGGCCGGCCCCAGGTAGTGGGGGTTGGAGGGGCCGGCCACGTACACCAGGGCCTCCAGCGGCGAGGGCTCGCGCGTCTCCAGCTGCGCCATGATCCGCTGGTAGCCCCCCTGCTCCCGAAAATCCAGGTGGGCCAGCACCGCCTCCACCCGCTCGGTGGCGATCCGGTAGGCCACGCCCCAGCAGCGCGCGCCGGGCTCGGGCACCAGCGTCACCACCCGCCCGGGCGCCTCCGGCACACCCCGGTGATCCGTCGAGCCCTGCCAGAATCGCCGCGCCCAGCCCTTCAGCCACGCCTCACGGCGCTCTTCGTACGGGAAGGAGGGACGGAAGATGAGTGAGCCGTAGCCGAAGATCCACATGGGTGCGTCCGCGGCACCCAGGCTCTCCAGGCTCTGCCTCCATGTCAAAGTCTTGTTGCCGGAATGGGCACTCCCGGAGTGATGGCCGCGGTGCCCGGGGGAAGGGGCACCTCGTTGAGGGTGAAGGAGAAGCAGGCGCCCTGCCCGGGCTGGCCTCTACCCCAGATGCGGCCACCGTGGCG
>NZ_JBJMQP010000247.1:0-67854 GCF_045802625.1 Hyalangium sp.
GTCCGCGTCGTTGAGCAGCGCCAGGGCCGAGTCCTCTCCAGGACGCTCGTGCCGGGTGACGAGCCAGCGCACGCGCTCGCACGTGGCCGGAGCCACGTTCAGCTCCTCCAGCAGCGTGCAGGTGAGCTCGGCGCCGAGGGCCGCGTGGGCGTCCTTGAAGATCTGATAGTTCTCCGCCTTGTGCTCGATGCGGGCGTCCGCCTCGGAGAGCAGGCGCTCCACGTCATGGAAGAGCGCCGCCACCTGCACGGCCAGGCCGGCCTCCGGCGCGAGCCGCAGCACCCACTGCCATGCGTCCAGCGCATGCCGGTAGTCCGCGCAGACCAGGGGCTTGTTCAGATCATGCAGGGCGCGGTGGCGCTCGAGGATGCGGTCGAACAGCTCGCCAGAGGACGCCGCGTTGCGCCGGCCGATGAGCCCCTGGTAGCGCGTGAGGATCTCCAGCGCCGCGCGGGCGAGCGGCTCGCCCTGAGCGCCCACCAGGTGCAGCGAGAGGCGCTCCGAGTCCGCGGCGGAGAAGACGCGAGCATCCCACGAGAAGGGATCGAAGCCGGGCTCCTGCCACTCCTCCACGTTGAGGCACAGCACCTGGGAGCCTTCGCCCGACGCGAGGGGCTGAACGGCCACGGTGGGGAACTCCGCCGCCAGCAGGGCCCAGCCCTCCCCAGCGTCGCACCCGGCGGTGTCGACCTCGGACAGCAGTAGCTGCCGCAGCATCCAGCCTCCCCATGGGGCCCACCCTGGGCCGACCACCGCGCAGAGTGGGGGCTCCCACTCGTGGCCACCACTGGAGGCTTGGACGAGGCGTCCGTGAGCTACCGCACAGGGATAGACGATGGAGCGATGTGGCGCGTTTCAGGCTCAACACCTCGTGAGACGGGAGCGTCGGTTGTCAAAGACCTGTGCCGGCGCGGGCCATGCGCGTTGCCCGGCAGGCGACCGGCAGGCTTTCACCAAGGGCGTGTGGAGCGGAGAACTTGGTGAGTTATCACTTCCACTCAGAGGCTCCCGTAACCTGGGTGCCTCCTCATGATGCTGAGGGTACTCCATGCGGCTGCGGCAAGCGGGAGCGTTGTTGTTGACCTATCTGACGGCGTGCGCGGGCACTCCCCGCGCGCTGTACCCGGAGACCGACCCGGCCGAGGCGGAGCTGGCGGCGGCGCGCTACGAATTCCACGTGCTCACTGAGGACAGTGGACGCTCCGAGCCGGTGGCGGTGAGCACCGAGGACTTCCAGCGCGCCATGAGAGTGTTGGCGCGGGAGTTCCGCCCAGCTGCGCAGCCCGCCGAGACAGCGCACTGGTTGATGGAGGGCTCGCTCCAATCGGACTTGCTGGCGGAGGCGGAGCGCGGGCGCGTGGTGCGGCTGATGCCGCTGGAGGACGGCACCCCTCTGGAGGCAGGCTCGGCGGCGGAGTTCAAGCGCAAGTACCTGGGCTGGTGTCAGCAGGATTACGGCGGAGGCGATTGCCTGGGACTTCTAGCGGACGGGCCCACTCTCACCCGGGAGGACGTGCGCACCCTGGCACTGGCGCTCTGCATGGCCGGCGGATGGCAGAGACGTTTTTCCGCCTGATCACATTTTGATTTCGAGGGCTGTGGGAATGAGCCAGGTCAATCTCGAAGACAGGGAGATCGCGAATGAGCGGCTCGAGCTGGGCTCGGGAGTCGTCTACTTTCTTGGGCCGAATCTGACGCTTCGAAATTGTACGCTGGTGCTCGGAGTCTCGGCGCGCAACCTGATCATTCCTCAAGCACGGCTCCTGGACTGCACGGTGATTATCAAGCGGGAGTTGATGAACTTCCGCTGGGAGTCGGCTCACTTGAAAGGCTGCCGGTTCAAGGGGCGGTTCACGGGCAATGACTTCGGCGAATGGTCGGATGCTCCAGGTGAGGGCAGCATTGAAGATTGCGACTTCTCCGAAGCGACTCTCCATGCGACTCGATTCCTGGGATGCGACGCCCGTACGATTCGCTTTCCCTCCTGGCCATGCTTCACCCTCTTCGATTCGGTGCGCAGAGCCCGTGAGCTGAGCGCCCTTCCCTGGCCTGGAACTGCCGGGCGGATTGAAATGCAGGGATTCGAGCGGGATCCCCCATCGACCGTGGCGCTGACCTACTCGGCTGTGGAAATCGCAAAGCGGCGCGGCACCACCCCGGAAGCCATCAAGGCCCTCATCGAGAACCTGGACGGCGTGTACTACTGAAAGCACGGGCTCTGCGGGCTGGAAGAGGAGCAGGCGTGCCATGCTTGGCTCCCTGCCCCTCACCCGTGGGAGTTGTCTCGCGCGGCGCGTGAAAGCCTGAGCCGGGAATGGCGGTTGTCCGGGCACTCATGCAGACCGCTCTGTCTTCAGGTGGCCGGCTCCGTCGCAGCCTGGGCTACCTCCGACCTTTCCGCGGCGCCGTGGCCTCCATCCTCGGGCTGGTCCTCGTAACGGGCGCGCTCAATGCGCTCGAGCCGCTCATCCTCAAGCACATCTTCGACGAGCTCGGCGCAGGCCGCCGCTGGCAGATCCTCGCGGTGGGCGCGGGCGTCCTCGTGGCCGCGGGCTTGCTGCGCGAGGGGCTCGGGGCCGTGTCCAACTGGCTCACCTGGCGCACCCGCATCGGCGTGCACTACTCGCTCATGGAGGAGACCGTGGGGCGGCTGCACCGCCTGCCGCTCAGCTTCCATCGCGAGGAGGGCGTCGGCGCCACGCTCACTCGCCTGGAGCGCGGCATCCAGGGCTTCGTCGGCATGGTCACTGACGTCGCCTTCAGCGTCATCCCCGCCGTCACCTACCTGGTCATCTCCATCTGCGTGATGCTGAAGCTGGACTGGCGGCTGGCGGTGCTGGTGCTCGCCTTCACGCCTGGCCCGGCCCTCATCACCCGCTGGGCCGCCACCCGCCAGACGGCTCGGGAGAAGACCCTGATGGACCGCTGGGTGAAGATCTACGCGCGCTTCAACGAGGTGCTCTCCGGCATCGTCACCGTGAAGAGCTGCGCCATGGAGGAGCGCGAGAAGCAGCGCTTCCTCCACGACGTGCGCGACGCCAACGGTGTGGTCGTCCATGGCGTTGGCTTCGACTCGTGGGTGGGCCTGGCGCAGAACAGCGTCATCCTCCTGGCGCGCGTGGCGGCCCTGGCCCTGGGCAGCTTCCTCGCGCTGCGCGGAGACATCACCGCGGGCACCCTGGTGGCCTTCCTCGGCTACGTGGGCGGTGTGTTCGCGCCCGTGCAGGGCCTGAGCGGCACGTACCGCACGCTGCGCACGGCCTCGGTGGCCATGGACCAGGTGTTCCACATCCTCGACACGCAGGACCACCTGGGCGACGCGCCGGACGCCGAGGAGGTGACGCACGTGCACGGCGAGGTCGAGTTCGACGACATCCACTTCGCCTACTCGCCGGACGGCGGCAAGCCGCTCCTCAATGGCATCCAGCTGCACGTTCCCCCCGGGCAGCACGTCGCCCTGGTGGGCCCGAGCGGCGCCGGCAAGAGCACGCTGATGGCGCTGCTGTGCCGCTTCTATGATCCCATCTCGGGCGCGGTGCGCATCGACGGGCGGGACATCCGTGGCCTCAAGCAGATGTCCCTGCGCCGCAACATCGGCGTGGTGCTGCAGGAGTCGCTGCTCTTCAACGAGAGCGTGCGCGCCAACATCGCCTACGGCCGGCCCCACGCCACCCAGGAGCAGATCGAAGAGGCGGCCAAGGCGGCGCACGCGCACGAGTTCATCATGCGCCTGCCGCAGGGCTACGACACGGTGGTGGGCGAGCGCGGCAGCCGGCTGTCCGTGGGCGAGCGCCAGCGCGTGGCCATTGCCCGCTCGCTGCTGAAGGACCCGCCCATCCTCATCCTGGACGAGCCCACCTCCGCGCTCGACGCGGAGTCCGAGGCGCTGGTGCAGGAGGCGCTCGGCCGGCTGATGAAGGGCCGGACCACGTTCGCCATCGCGCACCGGCTCTCCACGGTCGTGGACGCCGACCGCATCCTGGTCCTCAAGGGCGGCCACATCGTGGAAGAGGGAGACCACGCGCGGCTCATGGAGCTGGACGGCTACTACGCCTCCCTGGTTCGTCGGCAGACACGCGGCCTGCTACCCACCGGCCCGCTCATCGCCGAGCCCTCCCACCGAGAGGTGAAGGGCGCCGCCTAGCCTCGGACTCCGCGTCAGAAGTCCATGTCGCGGCTGATCCGGATGAGCGCCTGGACGATGTGGCTCATCTTCTCGGCCGAGTCGGCCAGCTCCAGCGCGGCGGAGATGTCCGTGGGATCTCCCTGCATCTCCCGGAGCTGCTCCGCCAGCCCCGCCGCGGATTGCTGGATGAGGCTCAACGGCGCTCGCATCTCGTAGGCAATGAACTCGAACGAGTCATCCCACTGCTCTTCAGGCAAAGCGAAATCGCCCGACATCATCGGCATCTGCATGGCTCTCCACCCCCCCAGCCCGGCGGCCCTCGCGGGCCCGCCGTGCATGGCTGTGTCGCGAAGCGCGCCCCGCGACGTACGACACACGCACAACGCCGCGAATCATCCGCTGGAATGGCCCGGAAGAGATTCACCCTGAAGGGCATGTCGCATCCTGTGCTACAGCCCTTCAGGCCCTCGAGGAGCGGAGCGGCTCGGCGCCTCAGGCGGAGCGGGGTGAGGCCATGGCCAGGGGCTGGGGCTGGCTGCGGTGAGGCGGGCGCAGCCCCGCGCGGCAGGCGAGCACGGCCAGCTCGGTCCGGTTCTCCGCGGTGAAGAGCGAGAGCAGGGCGGACACGTGGGCCTTCACGGCCCGCTCGGAGATGCCCAGGTGCGCGGCGATCTTCAGGTTGTCCGAGCCGGTGGAGAGGAAGCCCAGCACCTCGCGCTGCCGGGGCGTCATCGTGGACCAGAGCTGCCGCTGGCGCAGCGCCTCCGGCGAGGGCTGGATGGGCGGGGTGGGCGCCGGGTCGGCTGCGAGTGCCAGGTTCGCCACCGCGCAGAGCACCTGGGCGTTGGCGTCGGGCGTCTCCATGAAGGCATCGGCGTCTCCGTCGACCGCGCCACTCTGGAGGGCCGTTCCAATGACCACCACCGTCATGTGAGGCGCGCGGCGGCGGAACTCGCGCAGCAGCGCGAAGGGATCATCCGCGGTGTGATCCATGTCGATCAACACCAGCCGCGGAGGGCTGACCCCGAGCGCCGCCAGGAGCTCGGCGGCCGAGCGGTACTCGCTCACCCGGTGGATTCCCTGAGCGTGGAGCAGTTGAACGACTCCCTCTCGGAACAGGTTCTGGTTCGACAGGATGGCGACGTCTGGCTCGAGCACGGTGGTTCCCTTTCGTCCCCTGAGCGTTTGCAAGCCCTGTTCCTAAGTGAACACCGAGCGGAGTGAGAGCTTGCGGCACGCAAACCCTGCGTTCCACGGCGGGGCTGCCGCAAAGCCTGCGTAAGGTTTTGAGAGCCGAGCGCGCCACCCTCCCTGCCAGGGCGGGCGTGTTGCGTCCGACGCGACGGGTTGGAAACCCAAAAGCAAGTAGACCTCGGTGCAGGTGTACCAAAGCGTAAAGACCCTTGAGTTCCAAGGGGTTGCCCATTCCTTGGCGTTGCGCTCGTACTCCGGCACGAGCCGAGTCTTTGGCACTACCCACCGCATGTAGGCCTGCCTAGGTTCGGACCCGAATGCGTGGTTCGGGACGGGGCCACGGCGGCTCGGCAGGTTTCGCCGGGGCGGGTGCTCGGTCCTCCTCGGTGAGGTGGGATCGAGGCTTACACAGGTCATACCGGTGTCGGAGGCGCAATGAAGAGCAAGCTCATCCTCATTACCGGCGGCGCGGGCTTCATCGGCTCGCACCTGGCCGATCAGCTCATCGAGCAAGGGCACCGGGTCCGTGTCCTCGACTGTCTGTTGCCGCAGGTCCACGGCGAGGCGGGCCAGCGTCCGGCCTATCTGCACCCGGCGGTAGAGCTGCAGGTGGGCGACGTGAGGGAGCCGGCGGCGGTGCGCCAGGCGCTCGAGGGAGTGGACGCCGTGTACCACTTCGCGGCGGCGGTGGGCGTGGGCCAGAGCATGTACGAGATCGCCCACTACACCTCGGTGAACAACCTGGGCACGGCGGTGCTGCTGGAGGCGCTCATCCGGCGGCCGGTGCAGCGGCTGGTGGTGGCCTCCAGCATGAGCGTGTACGGCGAGGGGCTCTTCCGAGGGCCGGAGGGGCGGATCTCCACGGGCCTGGAGCGCACGCGCGAGCAGCTCCAGGCGGGCCAGTGGGAGGTGCTGGACGCGGCCGGCCACGCGCTGTCGCCGGTGCCCACGCCGGAGACGAAGCCGCCCGCGCTCTCCTCGGTGTACGCGCTGTCCAAGTATGACCAGGAGCGCCTGTGCCTCATCGCGGGCAAGGCGTACGGCATCCCCACGGTGGCGCTGCGCTTCTTCAACGTCTACGGGACGCGCCAGGCGCTCTCCAATCCGTACACGGGCGTGCTGGCCATCTTCTCCTCGCGGCTGCTCAACGGGAACGCACCGCTCATCTTCGAGGACGGGCTGCAGCAGCGGGACTTCGTCAGCGTGCATGACGTGGCGCGCGCCTGCCGGCTGGCGCTGGAGGTGCCCGAGGCGGTGGGCGGTGTGTTCAACATCGGCAGCGGCCAGCCCATCACCGTGCGAGAGGTGGCGGCGGCCATCGCCGAGGTGATGGGCAAGCCGCACATCCGGCCGGAGATCACCGGGAAGTACCGGGTGGGCGACGTGCGCCACTGCTTCGCGGACATCTCCCAGGCGCGGCGAGTGCTGGGGTACTCGCCCCAGGTGAGCTTCCACCAGGGGCTGGCGGAGCTGGCCGAGTGGCTGCGCGGCCAGGTGGCCACGGATCGAGTCGCCCAGGCGCGGGCGGAGCTCGAGGCGCGGGGGCTGACGGTATGAAGCCCTCCGAACGTCAGGTGGTCATCTTCGGTGGCGCGGGCTTCATCGGCTGCAACGTGGCCCAGAGCTACCTGTCCGAGGGGCGCAGCGTCCTGGTCTTCGACAACCTCAGCCGGCCCGGGGTGGAGAAGAACCTGCGGTGGCTCCAGGAGCAGCACGGTGACAGGCTGCAGGTGGAGCTCGGCGACGTCCAGGACGCCAAGGCGGTGCGCCGGGCGCTGCGGCACGCGAGCGAGGCGTTCCACTTCGCCGCCCAGGTGGCCGTCACCACCAGCCTGGAAGATCCGGTGCATGACTTCCAGGTGAACGCGCTCGGCACGCTGAACGTGCTGGAGGGCCTGCGCGCCATGGAGACGCCGGCGTCGCTCGTCTTCACGTCGACGAACAAGGTGTATGGCGGGCTGCGAGGCCATCGCTTCGCGGCCGAGGCCCGCCGCTACCAACCGGTGGATCCGGCCACTCGCGCCGAGGGCATCAGCGAGCAGTGCCCGCTGGACTTCGAGAGCCCGTATGGGTGCTCGAAGGGGACGGCGGACCAGTACGTGCTGGACTACGCGCGCAGCTACGGGCTGAGGACGGCGGTGTTCCGCATGAGCTGCATCTACGGGCCGAGGCAGTTCGGCACGGAGGATCAGGGCTGGGTGGCGCACTTCCTCATCCGGACCCTGAAGCGCCAGCCCATCACCCTCTACGGCGACGGAATGCAGGTGCGCGACATCCTCTTCGTGGAGGATCTGGTGCGCGCCTTCCGGCTGGCCCAGGCGCGGATGGACCAGGTCTCCGGCGAGGCCTTCAACATCGGCGGCGGCCCGTCGCGCACGGTGAGCCTGCTGGAGCTGCTCGAGCTCATCGAGGAGCTGATCGGCCATCGGCCCGAGGTGTCCTTCGAGGGCTGGAGGACCGGCGATCAGCGCTACTACGTGTCCGATACGCGGAAGTTCCAGGCCGCCACGGGCTGGGCGCCGCGCGTGGGCGTGCGCGAGGGCGTCGCGCGGCTGCTCCACTGGCTCGAGGACATGCTCGGAGAAGCGGCGCAGCGGCAGCCCGCCACCCGGCAGGAGCCCGTTGAGACCCATGCTGGATAGAGCCACACCCCAGGCCGGAGTGCGCCGGGTGCTGATGACCGCCGACACCGTCGGCGGCGTCTGGACCTACGCGCTGGAGCTCACCCGAGCCTTCGCTCCGCTCGGCGTGGAGGTGACGCTGGCCACCATGGGCGCGCCGCTGACGTCCGACCAGTGGGAGGAGGCGCACGCCCTCGAGAACCTGCGAGTCGAGGAGAGCACCTTCCAGCTCGAGTGGATGGATGAGCCGTGGGCGGACGTCCGCGCCGCGGGGGATTGGCTGCTCGGGCTGGAGGCCCGGGTCCGGCCGGAGGTGGTGCACCTGAACGGCTACTGCCACGGGGCGCTGCCGTGGACCCGCCCGACGTTGATGGTGGGCCACTCGTGTGTCCTCTCGTGGTGGAGGGCGGTGAAGGGCGAGGAGGCTCCAGAGCGCTACGCCCGCTACCGGGAAGAGGTGGCCCGGGGGCTCCATGCCGCGGGCCGCGTGGTGGCTCCGACGCGGGCGATGCTGGAGGCGCTCCGAGAGCACTACGGCCCGCTCCCGGAGGCGGAGGTCCTCTACAACGCCCGGCGCCCGGAGGACTTTCCACCGGGGGACGAGCGCGAGCCCTTCATCCTCACCGCCGGCCGGCTGTGGGACGAGGCGAAGAACGTGGCCGTGCTGGAGGCCGCGGCGCCGCGGCTCGGCTGGCCGGTGAGGGTCGCGGGCGAGAACCGGCACCCCTCGCTGGGAGAGATGACTCGCTCCCGCAGCGTGGAGCCGCTGGGCCGGCTCTCGCCTCGGGAGCTGGCGGGGTGGATGGGACGCGCAGCCATCTACGCGCTCCCTGCTCGATACGAGCCCTTTGGCCTGTCCGTGGTGGAGGCGGCGCTCGCCGGCTGCGCGCTCGTGCTGGGGGACATTCCGAGCCTGCGCGAGGTGTGGGGAGACTGCGCGACCTTCGTCCCTCCAAATGACGTGAACGCGCTGACCGAAGCGCTGGAGTCCCTGTGCCGGGAGCCTCGGCGGCGGGCATGGCTCGCGGCGTGTGCCCGGGTCCGAGCGCTTGAGTTCTCTCCGGCCCGGATGGCCGCGGGCTACCTCAGCGCCTACGCCACGCTCCTGCGAGCGCGGAAGGGGCGTTCTTCCCTCGGGGCGCCGCCCCCTCCCCAACCCACCGTGTGAGCCACCACCATGAAAGTCGTTCTCTTCTGCCATTCGCTGCTGTCGGACTGGAACCACGGAAACGCTCACTTCCTCCGGGGCATCGTCACGGAGCTGAGCGCGCAGGGCCATGATGTCCGCGTCTACGAGCCTCAAGACGCCTGGAGCATGCAGAACCTCCTGGCCGAGCCTCGCGGACAGCAGGCGCTGGACTCGGTGCGGACCGTCTACCCCGCGGTGCGTCCGCACCGGTACTCCCTGGACAGGCTGGACCTGGAGAGCACTGTCGACGGCGCGGAGCTGGTGATCGTCCACGAGTGGAGCGAGCCCGAGCTGGTGCGCCGCCTGGGCAAGCTGCGCGCGAGGGGCGGGCGCTTCCGGCTGCTCTTCCATGACACGCACCACCGCAGCGTCACCGCCCCACTGGACATGGCGCGGTACGCGCTGGAGCACTACGACGGGGTGCTCGCCTTCGGGGAGGTGATCCGCCAGCTCTACGTCGCTCGGGGCTGGGCGCGCCAGGCCTGGACCTGGCACGAGGCGGCCGACACCCGCGTCTTCCGGCCGCTGCCGGCCACGGCGCAAGAAGAGGACCTCGTCTGGATCGGCAACTGGGGGGATGAGGAGCGCACCGCGGAGCTGCACGAGTTTCTCCTGGGCCCCGTGAAGGCGCTGGGCCTGAAGGCGAAGGTCCACGGCGTTCGCTATCCGGACGCGGCGCGCGAGGCGCTGGCGCACGCGGGCATCACCTACGCGGGCTGGCTGCCCAACCACGAGGCGCCGCTGGCGTTCGCGCGCTCGAAGGTGACGGTGCACGTGCCTCGCCGGCCCTATGTCCGGGCGCTGCCGGGCATCCCCACCATCCGGCCCTTCGAGGCGCTGGCCTGCGGCATCCCCCTGGTGAGCGCGCCCTGGTGGGACGCGGAGGGACTGTTCAAGCCGGGCCGGGACTTCCTCGTCGCGAGCACGGGCCAGGAGATGACGCGCCTGCTCCGCACGCTCCTCGCGGACGATCCGATGCGCCGCGAGCTCGCCGAGGTCGGCCGGCGCACGGTGTTGGCGCGCCACACCTGCGCGCACCGCGTGAACGAGCTGCTGATCATCTGCCGCGAGCTGGGGATCGACACCCGGGCGGCCGCACCGTTGGCACAGGAAAGGGTCACCGCATGAGCAAGGGTCTCCGCATCGCCTTCTTTGGCTCCAGCCTCGTCTCCGCCTACTGGAACGGCGCGGCCACCTACTACCGAGGCGTCATCCGCGCGCTCCATGCTCGAGGCCACCACGTCACCTTCTACGAGCCGGACGCCTACGAGCGGCAGAAGCACCGGGACATCCCGGATCCGGCCTGGGCCCGCGTCGTCGTGTACTCGGCCGAGGGCACCGAGGCCGTGGAGCGCTGCCTGGAAGAGGCTCGCGGCTCGGACGTGGTGGTGAAGGCCAGCGGCGTGGGTGTCTTCGACGCGCTGCTGGAGGCCCGCGTGCTGGATCTGCAGGCGCCGGGCACCCAGGTGGTGTTCTGGGACGTGGACGCTCCGGCCACGCTGGAGCGCGTGCAGGAGAACCCGGCGGATCCGTTCCGGCCGCTCATCCCACGCTACGATCGCATCCTCACCTACGGCGGCGGAGAGCCCGTGGTGCGGGCCTACCGCGCCCTGGGCGCTCGCCAGTGCGTGCCCATCTACAACGCGCTGGATCCGTCCACCCATCACCCGGTGCCGCCCGACCCCCGCTTCGAGGCAGACCTGGCCTTCCTGGGCAACCGGCTGCCGGACCGTGAGGCGCGCGTGGAGGAGTTCTTCCTCAAGGCCGCGGAGCTGCTGCCTCAGCAGCGCCTCCTCCTGGGCGGCAGCGGGTGGGGGGACCGCGCGCTGCCGGCCAACGTGAAGTACCTGGGGCACGTCTACACGCAGGACCACAACGCGCTGAACTGCACGCCGCGCGCGGTGCTCAACATCAGCCGCGAGAGCATGGCGCGCTTTGGCTTCTCCCCGGCCACGCGCGTCTTCGAGGCGGCGGGCGCGGCGGCCTGCCTCATCACCGATGCGTGGGAGGGCCTCGAGCAGTTCCTCGAGCCCGGGCGCGAGGTGCTGGTGGCTCGCAGCGGCGCCGAGGTGGCCGGCCTGCTCAGCGAGCTGGATCCAGAGCGGGCCCGGCGCATCGGCGAGGCGGCGAAGCGGCGCGTGCTGGCGGAGCACACGTACGCGCACCGCGCCCTGCAGGTGGAGGCGGTGCTGGGCTTCACGGCGGCTTGGAAGGCGTCCCCGGTGGCGCAGGAACAGGTGGCGTGATGGCTGGCGCACGGCTGAACATCGTCATCCTGGGGCTGTCCATCACCTCCTCGTGGGGCAACGGGCACGCCACCACGTACCGAGGGCTGGTGCGCGAGCTGGCCCGCCGCGGGCACAACGTGCTCTTCCTGGAGCGGGACGTGCCCTGGTACGCCTCCAACCGCGACATGCCTCGGCCGCCGTACGGGCGCACGGAGCTGTACTCGAGTCTGGAGGATCTGCGCGCGCGCTTCGAGGAGGATGTGCGCAAGGCGCACATCGTGATCGTCGGCTCCTACGTCCCGCAGGGCGTGGAGGTGGGCCAGTGGGTGCAGCGCACGACGCTCGGCCTGCCGGCCTTCTATGACATCGACACGCCGGTGACGCTGGCCAAGCTGTCCCGGGGAGACCACGAATACCTCTCCCCGGACCTCATCCCGGGCTACCGGCTCTACCTCTCCTTCACGGGTGGACCGCTGCTGCGGCGCCTCGAGCGGGAGCTGGGCTCGCCCACGGCCCGGGCGCTGTACTGCAGCGTGGATCCGGAGCTGTACACGCCTCGGCGGTGCGAGCCGCGCTGGGACCTGGGCTACCTGGGCACCTATAGCGACGATCGCCAGCCCACCCTGGATCGGCTCATGCTCAGCGCCGCGCGCGAGTGGCGGGCCGGACGCTTCGTCGTCGCCGGTCCTCAGTACCCGGCCTCGGTGCGGTGGCCCGCCAACGTGGAGCGGGTGGAGCACCTGGCCCCTCCCGAGCACGCGGCCTTCTACAACAGCCAGCGCTTCACGCTGAACGTCACCCGGGCGGACATGATCCAGGCGGGGTACTCGCCCAGCGTGCGTCTCTTCGAGGCGGCGGCGTGTGGGGTTCCCATCATCAGCGACTCCTGGAACGGGCTCGATACGCTCTTCACGCCGGGCGAGGAGATCCTCCTGGCGCACTCGGCCGCCGACACGCTCGGCTTCCTCCGGGAGTTGTCCGAGCAGGATCGCCGGGCCATCGGGGAGCGCGCCCGGGCCCGCGTGCTCGCCGAGCACACCGCGGCTCACCGGGCGGAGGAGCTGGAGGCCCATGCCCTGGACGCGGTCGCGGGGCGCTAGCCGCTCCGGGCGGACAGGACTTCTGCACCACGTAGCGCCGAGCGAAAGGAGCTCACACGCCATGAAGATCGCGGTCGTCGGGACGGGGTATGTGGGGCTGGTGGCAGGTACCTGCCTCGCCGAGTCGGGCAATGACGTCACCTGCGTGGACGTGGACGAGCAGAAGATCCGCGCGCTCCAGTCGGGCGTGGTGCCCATCTACGAGCCGGGCCTGGAGGAGCTGCTCCACCGCAACATGAAGGCGCGCCGGCTGCACTTCACCACGCGCATGGAGGAGGCGGCCGGCACGGCGCAGGTGGTGTTCATCGCCGTGGGCACGCCTCAGGGCGAGAGCGGGGACGCGGATCTGCAGTACGTGCTGGCCGCCGCGGAGCAGATCGGCCGGGCCCTGCGCCAGTACACGGTGGTGGTGGACAAGAGCACCGTGCCGGTGGGCACCGCGGACAACGTCCGAGAGACGATCTCCCAGGTGGCGAAGGTGGAGTTCGACGTGGTCTCCAACCCCGAGTTCCTCAAGGAGGGCGCGGCGCTGGAGGACTTCCTCAAGCCGGACCGGGTGGTCATCGGCACGGACTCGGAGCGGGCGCGCCGCATCATGGGCCAGCTCTATGCCCCCTTCGTGCGCACGGAGAACCCCATCCTCTACATGGACACGCGCTCGGCGGAGATGACCAAGTACGCGGCCAACGCGATGCTGGCCACGCGAATCTCCTTCATGAATGACATCGCCGCGCTCTGCGAGAAGGTGGGCGCGGACGTGGAGTTCGTGCGCAAGGGCATGGGCGCGGACCGGCGCATCGGCTATCCGTTCCTGCACCCGGGCATCGGCTACGGCGGCTCGTGCTTCCCCAAGGACGTGAAGGCGCTGGTGGCCACCGGCCGCGAGCACGGGCTGGAGCTGGACATCCTCCACGCGGTGGAGCGCACCAACGCCCGGCAGAAGCGCTGTCTGCTGACGAAGGCGCTGCGGCACTTCGGGGAGCTGGCGGACAAGACGTTCGCGGTGTGGGGCCTGGCCTTCAAGCCGAAGACGGACGACATGCGCGAGGCCCCCTCGGTGGAGCTCATCGAGGGGCTGCTGGGCAAGGGCGCGAAGGTGCAGTGCCACGACCCGGTGGCGGCGAAGGTGGCGCAGCGCTACTTCGGCAACCGGGTGCTGTACGCGCCCTCGAACTACGCGGCGGCGGAGGGCGCGGACGCGCTCTTCCTGGTGACGGAGTGGAGCGAGTTCCGCCGCCCAGACTTCAAGCGGCTCAAGAGCCTGATGAAGTCCCCCGTCGTCTTCGACGGCCGCAACGTCTTCGATCCCGCCCAGATGCGCGAGGAGGGCTTTACCTACTTCGGCGTCGGCCGCTGAGCCCGCCTGCGGACTCACCGCGCTGGGGCGATGCGGGCACCTCCGAGGAGGAGCGCGGCTACCCTCGCGAGGGCGGCCAGCCCGTGGCGCCCACGCCGCGCAAGTAGCGCCAGGCCCAGCGTGCGTGGCCCTCACCCCACCAGCGTCGTCTCGGTGGGGGCCACGACCGGCTCGCCTTGGGCGTGCTGGTGTGCGTGGTGGGCGTAGAGCAACCGCCGGATCGCCGCCCGGGTGATGAGGCCGCAGGTGTTGCTCCCCGGGGCGCCGGACACCGGCAGCGCGTCCACGTCCTCGTGATCCATCGCGTGGAGCGCCTGGGTGAGATCGCTCGTGGGTGAGAGTATGGGCAGCTTGCGCGCGAGATCGCTCGCCACGAGCATCATGTGCAGGGCCTGGTCCCGCCACACCTCGCGCAGCTGCTCCACCTGGACGATGCCGTACACCGCCCCGTCCGCGTCCAGCACAGGCAGCGTGCCGCCCTCGGTGGAGAGCAGCTGGTCCATCAGCGGCTGCAGGTGCAGGTTCGCGGGCACGGGCGTCATCTCCAGCATCAGCGCGCGGACCGAGGTGCTGGCCAGCAGGTCCGCGTCGGTCTGCACCTTGGGCGCCTTGCGCTCGGTGAGGTAGTGGCAGAGCGCCGAGGCGATGCTGCACGTCACCATGAGCGGCAGGATGAGGGCGTGGTTCCCGCTCAGCTCGTACACCATCATCATCCCCGTGAGCGGGCCGCGCGTGAGCGCCGCCACGCAGCCGCCCATGCCCACGATGGCGTAGGCCCCGCTCGGGGCCGTGCTCAGGGGGAAGAGCAGGTGGATCAGCGAGCCGAAGGCTCCCCCCGCCATGCAGCCGATCAGCACCGCCGGGAAGAAGGTGCCGCCCGAGCCTCCGCTGCCAATCGTCAGTGCGGTCCCCACCAGCTTCAGGAGGCACGCGGTGGCCAGGAAGAGCAGGCCCAGCTTGCCCACCGCGGCCAGCGGGAGGAAGTCGATGCCCGAGCCCCACACCGAGGGGTTGATGAAGATGAGCAGGCTCGTGCACAGCCCGCCCAGCGCGGCGCGCAGGGGCAGCGGGCGCTTGCCGAGCCACGGCGACAGCTTGCCTCCACCCTGGCCCGCGAAGAAGTGCTCCACCCCGTGCAGCAGCCGCACGAAGGCGAACGCGAGCAGACCGCACAACAGCCCCAGCACCACGTAGAGCAGCACCTCCCAGCCACTGATGAGGGAGTAGTTGAGCCGGGGCAGGATGGGCTCCATCCCCAGCACGCCCTGGCTCACCAGCGTGCCCGCCACGCTCGCGAGGATGATGGGGGAGAAGACGCGCAGCTCGAACTCGCGGAGGATGATCTCCATCGCGAACACCGCGCCGGCGATGGGCGAGTTGAACGACGCGGAGATGCCCGCGCCCGCGCCGCACGCCATCAGGATGGACAGCTCTCTCCGGGTGAAGCCCAGCGTCCGGCCCACCGTGGAGGCGAACGAGGCGCCGCCGTAGACGATGGGGCCCTCGCGGCCCGCCGAGCCTCCGCTGCCAATGGTGATGGCGGAGGCCACCAGCTTGAGCAGGCCTCGGTCCGCGGGGAGCTCCTCGCCACCACGCTTCACCGCGCGCACCACCTCGGGCACGCCGTGGCCGTGCGTCTCCGGGTGTTTGCGCAGCAGGGAGCCCACGGCGTAGCCGCCCAGCATGGGCGCCAGCATCATCATCCACCAGGGCAGCGCCTCCAGCGTGCCGGGCAGGCCGCGCGGGTGCGCGAACATCGTGTTCACGGCCGCCAGCGCCACCAGCGGGTAGTAGAGCGCGAGCCCTCCCACCACCAACAGGGACAGCAGCCGCAGCCGCGCCTTCACCTGATCGCGCGGGCCTCCCGGGGTGATGATGCGCGAGAGCCCCAGCGCCCCGAACGCCAGCGGCGCCGCGATGATGGCGTACTCCCCGTGCCAGTTCGCCGAGGCGAGCGCCTCCCACAGGGACTTGAGCTGGGCCACGGGGTGCAGCCGGATCAGCTCCGCCGTGGCGGTGGTGATGCCGCGCACCAGGTAGATGAGGTTGGCGAAGATGCCCGCGGCCAGTCCGCTGTAGAGGCCCACCACGGCCCCGGCCACGGGCAGCACCGACGGGCCTGGCAGGCGCAGGCGGTTGGAGGCCTGCAGCCCCGCCGAGAGCAGACGACGCGCCGCGGCGCGCAGCCGGGCACGGGTTGACGGGGGCTCGCCATTCATTGGAGTCCATACTAAAGCGCTCCTGGTGTGGGCGTTCAAGGACGGACTCGGGGCGGACTCGAGCCCCAGGTCCACAGGCGGCCGTGCTAGTGAACGGGGGCCCCGGAGCGGCGTTCACCAAGACACACGGCGGGGCTCCGGGCCGCCGTGACAGAGGAGGCTGAGCATGCTCAAGCCAGGAGACGTGGCTCCGGACTTCACGGTCCGGGACTCCACCGGCCGGACGCACTCGCTGTCCGAGTACCGGGGGAAGACGCTGGTGCTCTGGTTCTACCCGAAGGCGGACACACCGGGTTGAACGATCGAGGGTTGCGGGTTCCGCGACCAGAGAGCGCAGTACCAGCAGAAGAACGCAGAGATTCTGGGCATCAGCTTCGACACCGCCGACGAGAACAAGGCCTTCGCGGAGAAGTTCGGGTTCAACTTCCCGCTGCTGTGCGACACCGACCGGAAGGTGGGGCTCGCCTATGGCGCGTGTGATGACGCCAAGGCGCCCAACGCCCGGCGCGTGGGAGTCATCATCGGACCCGACGGGAAGGTGAAGGCGTACTACCCGAAGGTGGACGCGCGAGCGTTCCCTCAGCAGGCCCTCGCGGAGCTCTGAGCCGCTTCCGGCTCCGCTTCGCTGTGAGGCGCGTCCGGCCTTGCCCCCTGGACGCGCCTCGCGCCCTTCACTTCGAGGCCAGCTCCACCGCCGCCACTCCGCTCACCGCTCCGGCCGGCGCCTGCAGCACCGCCACCGCGCGCAGCTTCTCCCGCTTCCACCCCGGCGCGAGCTTCAGCCGGGCCTCGGAGACGAAGCCACCCTCCTCGGCCTTGAGCGCGGGCAGCGTCGCCAGGGTGCGGACCACCGCCGCGTGCGAGAGCTTGCGCCCCACGTTCTCCCCGCGCTTCACGTCCGAGGAGAGCCCGTCCTCGGCCAGCGCCGCCCACAGCTCCAGGCCCTGGGCCGGCGCCATGTCCATCCGGACGCGCACCACCACGGTGTCCCCCTCCACCCGAGTGCTCAGCCGCAGCGGCACCTTGGAGCGCTTCGCCGCGACGGCCGCCTGGGCCCGGGCCTCGTCCTCGCCGCCGACGAAGGAGCGTGTGCCGTCCACCACCATCTGCGGCGTGTAGACGCGGTTGTCGTCCCCATCGAGCGCGTAGCGGCGCTGGCGCTCGCCATACTCGGGCGAGGCGTACGGATCCTTCCACCCGAGGTAGTCCCAGTAGTCCACGTGGAAGCCGAGCGCGATCAGCTCCACGCCCTCCACCGGCTGCTTCTGCGCCAGCCGCGCCAGCGCAGCGTCGGCGGGCGGGCAGCTCGAGCAGCCCTCGGAGGTGAACAGCTCCACCAGGACGGGCGTGCGCGGCGCGCTGGCGGCGAGGAGCAGGGGCAGGGCGAGGAGGGCGGCGTTCATGCCTGCTGGTACGCCGGGGCGAGCGCGCGGGTTACACGCTCACGGGGCGTAGCTGCGCGTGGGCAGGCGCGAGCGCAGGAACAGCGCCACGCCGGACAGCAGAATCCACGGCACCAGGTGGCCGAGCATCAGGTGCCCGGCCGTCCCATCCGGGCAGTGCAGGTGCAGGACGAAGAGGCTCACGCCCGCGGCGGACAGCCCGGCGGCGATGGCGCGCACCGGCTGGAAGGCGGAGCGGCACAGCAGTACGAGCGCCAGCGCCAGCGGCGGAATGGACAGGAGCACCTCGGTCTTCACGCACCCCATCACGCCCACGAGGAAGTTCCGCGTTGGCGTGGTGCCCGAGCCTCCCAGCACCTGAAGGGCCGCCACGAGGGCCGCCGCCACGGCGATGGGCACCCAGGGGATGCGGCGGCGAGCCGGAGCCAGCGAGAGGTACGCCCCACCTCCCACCAGCGCGAGGATGAGGACGGCCAGCCCCGCCACCACCGGCACGGAGGCCGTGTTGCCCACCAGCCCCGCGCGGCCCAGGAAGAACACGCCCGCCACCATCACCACGGCGTACGTGCCCACCAGCGCCAGCAGCTCGCGCCACCACGGCTTCGCCAGGGGCTGGACGGCCAGCTCCTCCAGCGTCCGCGTGCGCGCGGCCTCCATGCCGGGCGTGGTCTCGGGCGTGGAGACCTTCGGCAGCGCGTCCAGCACCCCGAACCCCGAGGTGAGCGCCTTGCAGTCCTCGCACGAGGCGGCATGCGCGGCCAGCTCCGGTGGCAGGGGGCCTCCCAGGGCATCCATCACGCGCTCGCACTCGGGCGTCATTCGCTCGCCTCCTCCCTCAGCCCGGCCAACAGCTCGCGCAGCCGCGCATAGCCCCGGTGGGCCCGGACCTTCACCGCCGACTCCGTGAGGCCCATGGCCTCGGCAATCTCCGCGAAGCTCATCCCCTCGAAGCGGTGCATGACGATGGGGATGCGCTGCCCCTCGGGCAGCATCTCCAGGGCGCGTTGCACGGTGCGCTCCAGGCCCATGTCCCGCGGGCCCGCCGTGTCCGCCGCCACCGTGGCGGGCAGTTCGCCCTCCGCGGTGAGCTCCTCCGGCCGCTTGCTGCGGCGCTGGTGGTCCCTCGCGGCGTTGGTGGCGATGGCGTACAGCCACGGCTTCACCCTGGCGCCCTCCTGGAAGCGCCCACGCGCTCGCACCAAGGAGAGGAAGGTGAGCTGCACCAGGTCCTCGGCCGCCGAGGGGCTCCCGGTGAGCCGCGTCAGGTAGCCGTGCACAGGGCGCGAGAAGCGCTGGAAGAGCGCATCGAACGCGGCGGCCTCACCCTGACAGAACCTCGCCATCAACTCCTCGTCGGACTCCCCAGCCGCGGTGCGCGCAGGGGCCATTCCTGTACGCGGGAGTCCGGACTCGGGTTTCACGGAGGAGGGTGACACAGGGCCGCACACTCTACCCCGAGGCAAGCGCCCCGGGGCACGGACCTTCTTCTACCCAGCGGCCTGCACTACCGCCGCTTGAGCATCGGCTGGGGAGCAGGGGCGGATGTAGGCAGGTGATCCGCCGCGGCAGCCAGGGCCTCGCGCACCTTGTCCCCCGCCGCCCGCTTCCGAGCCGCCATGGCGCCCCAGAAGGGAGTGGGCGCGTTGAGCTCCGCCCGCTGCTCGGGCGAGTACTTCTGGAAGGAGTACTTCACCGAGTCGGACGGGGTGCGCAGGTCGCTGACAATCCGCAGCCACGAGAGCACCTTGAGGGAGTAGTAGCTGAAGTCCACCTCCCACCAGAACCAGCCCTGGTTGGCGGTGTTCTGGTGGTAGTGGTGGTTGTTGTGCCAGCCCTCGCCCAGGGTGATGAGGGCCAGCAGCCAGTTGTTCTTGCTGGTGTCCGTGGTGCGGTAGCGGCGGTTGCCGAAGATGTGGCTCAGCGAGTTGATGGTGAAGGTGCCGTGCCACAACACGGTGGTGCTCACGAAGAAGCCCCAGACGAGCATCGAGAAGCCGCCGATGAAGTACAGCGCCACGGCCAGGGCGATGCCCGGCAGCAGGTGGAAGCGGTTGAGGAAGCGCAGCTCCGGGAAGCGCGCGAAGTCCTTGATGCTGTCGTAGCGCGTCTCGCCGTACTTGTCGCAGAGGATCCAGCTCACGTGGCTCCACCAGAAGCCCTTCTGGATGGGCGAGTGGATGTCCTTCTCCGTATCCGACTCGCGGTGGTGGTGCCGGTGATTGGCCGCCCACCAGAGCACGCCCTTCTGCACGGACAGGGTGCCCACCAGGGCGAGGATGAACTGGAAGAAGCGGTTGGTCTTGTACGCCCGGTGGCTGAAGTAGCGGTGGTAGCCCGCGGTGATGCCCCACATGCGGAGCACGTACAGCCCCAGGCACACCAGCAGATCCACCGGCTTCGCCCCCACATAGAAGACGAAGAGGCACATCAGGTGGACCCCAAAGAAGGGGATGGAAGCCAGCCAGTTGATCTTCTCGTCAGTGGCCAGGACAGAGGTGTTTTCGCTCAAGGATGCCTCGGCAGGATGCAGACCGAGCAGGAAGCTGCGCAGTCTCACCCTGCATCAACACCCCCCTTTGTCATGGCTCTGTCAGGACGATGCAGATTGGCGCAGATCCGTAAGCCACGCCTCGAAGGCGGGGTGGCCGTGGAGCGGTGCCAGGTCCTCGTCCGAGGCCGCATAGGCCCCATCCCGGTAGCCCAGCTCTCTGGCGCGGTGCAGCAAGCGCACTGCGTCAGTCACGTTGTGGGCACGAGCGAATGCACACGCCGCGTTATAGGCCATCGTCGGATCGGGGACGTGCGCCAGCGCCGCCTCGCCCATGGCCGCGGCCTCGGAATAAGCGCCACGGATGAAGAGCACGCGCTCGGCGAAGGAGAAGGCGCTGGCCGGGTTCACTCCGGGCAGGCGCAGCGCCTGGGCCTCCTTCCCCGCGCGGATCAGAGAGCCGGCGTACTCGTGCATCACCGTCCGGTCCCCCGTGTCGCGCCAGGCCATCTCCCACAGGGGCAGGGCGCGCGTCTCGTCCCCGACGAGCGAGAAGGCCGCGGCCAGCGCCTGCGGCTCCACGGGTTGGCCCTGCACCTGGGAGAAGTGATCGAGCGCCGCGCGCCCCTGGCCCTCCTTGAGCGCCACCCACCCCAACTGGCGATGGGCGCGGCTGGCGAGCGCTGGCGTGAGCGCCACGCCGCCTTCCAGCACGGAGGAGGCCAGCCGCCGCGCCTCCTGGAGCTCGTTCTTCGAGAGCGCCGCCTGGGCCTGCTCGAGGGCGCGCATGAGCGGGGCCTGGGCCTCGCCCACGGCAGCGGACGGGGTCTTCAGCGCGTCGGAGATCTTCCGCACCGCCTGCAAGCCCCAGGAGCCGAACAACAGGACCCAGATCAGGTCTCTGCCGCGAAGGCCCCAGGCCACGGCCGCCAGGGACAGGACAAGGGCGAGCCCCTGCGCGGTGATGAAGCCCCCGCGCCCGAAGAAGCGGGTCAACACCGTGCTCATGATGTTGCCGCCATCCAGCGGCTGAACGGGCAGCAGGTTCAGCACCGTCCAGAAGACGTTGGCCGAGCAGAACCAGTAGAGGAAGAACGCGAGCGCGCCCGAGTCGCCTCTCCGAGAGAAGAAGTAACCCAGGCCGCACACCACGCCCAGCATGAAGCCGGACAGCGGGCCCGCGAGGCTGACCACCACCCGCCGGAACCAGGAGAGCTTTCCGCCCTCGGGGGAGTAGGTCACTCCTCCGAGGGAGACCAGGGCGATGCTCGGCCGCTGGCCGAACGCCCGGTAGGCCATGGCATGGCCTAGCTCGTGGATGAGCACCGAGATGAAGACGATGAGCATCCAGGCCAGCACGCCCAGCACCACGGCCTGTATGTAGCCGGGGTTGCCCGGGTCTCCCAGGTGCTCGGCCAGCCAGGCGGGGCCGGAGGCCTGGGCGCTGGGCAGGAAGAAGTACCAGCCGAGCATCGCCGAGACGAGCAGGTGGAAGAAGTGGACCTCGACGGGAATGCTCCCGAGCCGGAAGCGGAACATGGGTCAGCACCTTAACCGTTAGGTAGCGGCAACGCAGGGCATTGCTCGGACACTGCTCCGGGTTCACCAATCCGCTAGGTTCCCCGCCGTCCATGCTGCAGCTCGGTCCTTATACCCTCCGCAACCCCTACATCCTGGCGCCCATGGCGGGGGTGAGCGAGATGCCCTTTCGCGTCATCGCCTTCCGGCTGGGCGCGGCGCTGTGCCCCACGGAGCTGGTGAGCTCCCAGGGCTTGATGCGCACCAACCAGCGCACGCTCAAGTACCTGCGCTTCAACCCGGAGGTGGAGCGGCCCTACTCGCTTCAGATCTTCGGTGGGGATCCGGAGGCCATGGCCCGCGCCGCCGGGGTGGGCAAGGAGTACGGCGCTCAGATCATCGACATCAACATGGGCTGCCCGGTGAAGAAGGTGACGAAGAACGGCGCCGGCAGCGGCCTGCTGTGCGATCCGCCTCGGGCCGCGGAGATCGTCCGGCAGATCCGCGCGGCCACGGGGTTGCCCGTCACCTGCAAGATCCGCTCGGGCTGGGACGCGAAGAGCCTCAACTACCTGCGCATGGCCGGCGAGCTGTTCGAGGCCGGCTGCGCGGCGCTCGCCATCCACCCGCGCACCCGCGAGCAGGGCTACTCGGGGAAGGCGGACTGGAGAGTCATCGCGGACCTCAAGCGGCACTTTCCGGACCGGCCCATCATCGGCAACGGGGACGTGAAGACGCCGGAGGACGCGCACCGCATGCTGGAGGCCACCGGCTGCGACTTCGTGATGATTGGCCGGGGAGCGCTGGGCAACCCGTGGATCTTCCGTGAGCTGGCCGGTGGCGATCCGCCCGCGCCCGAGGAGCGCTGCGCGGGAGTGCTGGAGCACTTCCGGGCGCATGTGGCCTTCGTGGGGGACGAGCTCGGCGCGGTGCGCAGCTTCCGTAAGCCCATGGCCTGGTACGCGCACGGGCTGCGCGGCGCGGCCACCTTCCGTGCGGAGGTCAACACGCTGGACTCGGCCGAGGCCGTGGAGGCCTGCGCTCGGCGCTTCTTCGAGTCCGCTTCGGTGGACCTGTCAGGTCCCGCCGAGGAACAGGACGTGGACTATCGGGCCGCGCTGGGCTGAGGCGTGGGCGTCTCGGGGGGGACGAGCCGCCGCCCCTGGGCCACCGTACGGAAGTACGCGCAGGCCGCAGTGGCCCGGCGCTCCAGCGTGTCGAAGTCCACGTGGTAGAGCCCGAAGCGAGGGCCCCAGCCCTCCAGCCACTCGAAGTTGTCCAGCAGGCTCCAGTAGAGGTAGCCGCGGATGTCCACGCCCTCGGCGCGCGCCTCCAACAGCTGCGCCAGGTGCGAGTGGATGTAGTGAGGCCGCCGCTCCCCCTTCCGGTCGTCGATGCCGTTCTCGGTCACCCAGACGGGCAGCCCGTAGCGCTTCACCTCGCGGAGGATCTGCCCGAAGCCCTCGGGATAGTCCTCCCAGCCGATGTCCGTGAGGCCTCGGCCCAGCTTGTCCCGGAACTTGAACTCGATGAACGGCGCTCGAGGCACGAAGCGCAGGTGGGCGCGGGAGTAGTAGTTGACCCCGATGAACTCGCACGAGCCCTTCGCCTCGGGGATGTCCACCCGCGTGGAGGCCACGCCCGGCATGCTCACGCGCAGCTTCCCGGTGACGAGCGCCTCGTGGAAGGCGTGGTTGTAGGCCTGCGCGCCCAGCCGCACCAGGGCCCGGTCCAGCGGGTGCCACCACCGGTCCGGCGCGAAGCAGAGCATGTTCTGCGAGATGCCCAGCTCCACCTTGCCCAGCACGGCCTGCAGCTCCTGGCGCGCGGCCGCGTGGGCGCGGACCATGTTCTCCAGGGCCCGCATCGTCCTCGCCCCGTCGGCGATGCCGGGCGGGAGGAGGCCCTGCAGATACCCCCCGAGCAGCACCACCATGGGCTCATTCAGGGTGATGAGGAGCGCGTCCAGCCCCTGGAGCAGGGGCGCGCACGCCCGAGCATAGGCGCGGAAGGCCTCGACGCTGGCCGGGGTGTGCCAGGGCGTCTCGCGGTGGAACCACGTGGGGTGGGTGAAGTGGTGCAGCGTCACCACGGGCCTCAGGCCCCGCGCCTTCATCCGCAGCAGCCGCTCGCGGTAGGCCTCGAGCGCCGCGCCGTCGAACCGCCCGCGCTCGGGCTCGATGCGCGCCCACTCCAGCGAGCTGCGGAAGGCCGCGGCCCCCGCCTCCAGGGCCAGCCCATAGTCCTCTTCGTAACGGTTCCAGTGGTCCACCCCGCGCCCGCAGCGCATGTGTGGATCCTTCAGCTTCCCGGCGCGCTCCCACTCGGCCCAGTCGTTCTCGATGCCGCCCTCCACCTGATAGGCGGAGGTGGCCACTCCGAAGGTGAAGCTCTCGGGAAACGTCCTCTCGTCGGCACTCATCGCGGGCGGCACCCTAGATGCCGGTACTCAGCGGAGGAAGCGCGGCATTTGCTCCGGGCACTGAGCGCCACCGGACACTCGCGAGTGACGAGCTCCATCGCGGCCGGAGCCGAATTCTCGGCCCTGCGCACGCGTCGCGTCCCGAGCCGAATTCTCGGCCTCGGAGCGTGCTCGCCTGGCGCGCCGAAGGGCCTTCAGGGGTTCGTCGACCGCGCGGAGGCCGAAAAATCGGGCATCGCAACGCACTGCCATACGTCACCATGCGTTGACACACGTGCAAGTCGCCTCTACCATTCACGTCAAGCACTCAGTCACTTGTGTCCGAGTGCAGGGCCCCACCCCCACTGGGTGCGGGCAACCAACTCAACGGAGGGTGTAAATGGCCGCGAAGAAGAAGACCGCGAAGAAGACCACGAAGAAGGCTGCTGCCCCGAAGAAGAAGACGGCGGCGAAGAAGGGCGCTGCGCGCAAGACCACGCGCAAGACGTCCTCGCGCAAGAAGGCGGCTGCTGCTCCCGCTCCGACGGCCTAAGGCGCGGTCTCCACGGGAGTCACAAGATTCCCACCTCGACTCCCGTGAACGGCTCGGCGGACTCCGCCGAGCCGTTTTCGTTTATGCGGGCTCCCGAGCCTTCGTTCCTCCGCTCGGGCCCCAGGTGAGCGGCCGGCCGACGAAGTCAGAGGCCTCGAGCGGGAGCTTGCTTGACGGGCTGCTCGGATACTCGGTGTCCAGCAGGGTGAAGCACAGCAGATCTCCGCGCGTGTGGTGCGGCGCGAGCTGCCTGTCGCGCAGCCGCCCCTCGAAGGTGAAGCCCAGCCGGCGCGCCACCGCCGCGCTGCGCACGTTCTCCGGGTCGCACAGCAGATCCATGCGCTTCACCTTGTCGAGCTCGAAGGCGACCTTGACCACGGCCGAGGCCATCTCGGTGGCGAACCCCTGGCCGGTCGCGTCGCGGCGCAGCCAGTAGCCCACCTCGAGCGCGCCGATGCCGGCCCGCTTGAGCAGGGAGACCTCTCCGAGCAGCCGCCCTGTCTGCGGCTCGAACACGCCGTAGCCGCGGTCCTGGTCCAGATCGAACCAGCCGCGGAGCTTCCGCACATGCGCGGCGTGAGCCTCCAGCGGCATGCGCCCTTCCGGAGTGGAGGGGAAGAAGCCCTCCAGGTGCTCCCCGCTGGAGTCCACCGCCTCCTTCCGGCGCACGGCGTCCTCCGGCTGCATGCAGCGCAGGAGCAGGCGCGGCGTCTTCAGGAGGTAGGGAGGGCTCGGGGTGGCCGGGGCAGGTGCGCTCATGCGGTGGGTTCTACACGAGAAGGGAGCTCGGCTCAGCTCACCCCACGGCGCTTGCGGCCCGCGCCCCCGAGCCCGAGCGCCACGAGCCCCAGCAGCACCAGGCCCATGGACCCACCGGCCGTGCCGCAGCCCCAGCCCACCGGAGAACTCTTGTCGTTCCCCGGTCCCGGCGGAGGTCCCCCATCGGGTGTTCCCCCATCGTCGGTGCCGCCATCCGGAGCTCCGCCATCCGGAGGCGGGCCCGGGCAGGGGGTTCCCACACTGGGACGAGGGGGATGGGTGCTGGGCTGTCCATCCGTCGTCAGCGCGAGGAAGCCGTCCGAGGGACGCGTGGTGGTCAACTGCACCCCGTTCGTCGCGCGCACGGTGGTGAAGTACCACTTCCCCGGCGTGAGGGGCGGCATCTGCCCCAGGCTGGAATCCAGCGTGAGGAAGGGGTTCTGGCCGACGGAATGGAAGGGGATGAAGTCGTCAGGTTGGGATCGCCGCCAGATCCTGGGTCAGCTTGAGCAACACGGCATCGCGCCCACCGGCCGTCTCGGTCTGCGCGTTCTGCGCGCTGGCGGGGCGCGGCGGACCGGGAGGCGCCGGAAGCGAAGGAGCCAGCGACAAGACGAGCCCCAAAGCCATACCGCTGAGTGCGGCCATGGACACGAGAAGCCTCTCCCCCACGCAGGATGCAGAGACCAACCGATGAGCGCCCGGAAGTTAGCGCGAAAGGCCGGGCTCGCAATAGGGGAACCGCTCCAGTCGCCTCCGCACATCCTACGCTATGAGTAGGCTCACGGCAGCGCTTCTGGCCGAGCATTCCGAGCGCACCCGCGCCAGCGCGCCTCTGCTGAATAGTGACGGACTGTGGCCTGGGGAACGCTAGAGAAAGCCAGGCATCCTGAGGCATTCTGCGGGGCGGTCCTATCGCCAGGGCGAGCGACGCCGCCGGAGGAGAGCTCTCGTGAGTCAAGACGATGCCACCATGAGCCTGCCCGCGGCCAGGAAGGCGCATTCGAGCGCGGGACCTGAGCCGGCCGCCTCCTCGTCCACGGTGCAGGCGCTGTCCCAGGCGGACCTGAACCGCTACGACTTGGGAGGCGAGTTCGCCCATGGGGCCATCGGGCGCATCCTTCGTGCCAAGGATCGCCGCTTGGATCGGCCCGTCGCCATCAAGGAGCTGCTCACCCAGGGTGGCGACATGGAGGCCCGCTTCGTGGCCGAGGCGTTCATCACCGCCCGCCTCCAGCACCCCTCCATCGTGCCTATCTATGATGCGGGGCGCTGGACGACGGGCGAGCCCTTCTACGCCATGAAGCTGGTCTCCGGGCGCTCGCTGGCGGACGTCATCGCCGAGAAGAAGACACTGCAGGAGCGGTTGGCGCTGCTCCCTCACGTGCTGGCGGTCGCCGAGGCCATCGCTTACGCCCACTCCGAGCGCATCATCCACCGCGATCTCAAGCCGGCCAACGTGCTCGTGGGGGCTTTTGGGGAGACCGTGGTGGTGGACTGGGGACTGGCCAAGGATCTCTCCATGAGTGGAGACCCCGAGAGGGCGGTGGTGTCCTCGAAGGTGAGCACGGATTCGTCCAGTACCCAGCGGGGCATGGTGATGGGGACGCCGGCGTACATGCCTCCGGAGCAAGCCTCGGGAGATCCCGTCGACGAGCGCGCCGACGTCTATGCCCTGGGCGCCATCCTTTATCACCTGCTCGCGGGTCAGAAGCCCTATGGCGCTGGCACGCCCACGCAGGTGATCGAGAAGGTGGTGCAAGGGCCGCCCATGGCGCTCAGCCACCTCCAGAAAGGGATCCCCGCGGACCTGCTGGCGATCGTGGCCAAGGCCATGGCACGCAAGGCCTCCGAGCGCTACGCCACGGCGCGAGAGCTGGCGGAGGATCTGCGGCGCTTCGCGACCGGGCAGATCGTCAACGCGCACGTCTACTCACTGGGGGAGCGGTTCTGGCGTTTCATCCGGCGCTACCGGGCCGCCGTGGCGGTGACGGCTGTGGCCCTGCTGGTCCTGCTGGGCGTGGGGACGGCGAGCCTGCTGAGCATCGTGGCCGCGCGGGACCATGCCGAGCGCAAGCAGGCGGAGGCGGAGGCAGCCCAGCGCGATGCGGAGAGCGCACGGCAACAGACGCTCGAGCGAGCCGATGAGCTCACCCTCCTGAACGCCCGCGCCGCCGTGGACCGGGACCCCAACGAAGCCATCGCCTGGCTGCGCAGCCTCTCGCCGGGATTCCCCCGCTGGTCCGCGGTGCGAACCATCGCGGCGGATGCGCGGGCGCACGGCTTCGCCACCATCCTCAAGGGGCATACCCAGACAATCAATGAGCTGGCCTTCACCCCAGACGGCAAGCAGCTCATCACCAGCAGCGACGATCACACGGTCCGCGTCTGGGATCTGGAGCATGGCGGAGCGCGGGTGCTGGCCGGGCACACCGATGAGGTCTGGCGGCTCGAGCTCTCACCGGATGGGCGGTCGCTCGCCACTGCGAGCAAGGATAGGACCGTGCGTCTGTGGAACCTGGAGACGGGCGAGAGCCGATGGCTCGCCAGCCACCTCGGGCCGGTCAATGGCATTGGGTTCACCCCGGATGGCCGGCACCTCGTGTCGATCTGCGGGGGAGATGACCTGCTGCGCATCTGGGACGTGGCCACCGGCGCCTTGGTGCGAACGCACAAGACCGGGCTGGGAAGGCTCTTTCGCCTGGGGCTCTCGATGGACGGACGGTACGCGCTCGTCCGGGCCCGCATGGCCCCTCGAGCGCAGCTCTGGGACCTGGAGCAGGGCACCTCGCGAACGCTGGAGCATGACGGGACGATCACCGCGGGGGCGATTTCTCCCCGTGGCGATCTTGCCGCCACAGGGGCGCTGGACCAGACCGTGCGCGTCTGGGACATGCGGACCGGCAAGGGCCGGATCCTGGGAGAGAAGCTGGGAGCCATCTCGTACATGGCCTTCTCTCCAGACGGAGGGCAGCTGGCCGCGGGGAGCGCGGAAGGACAGCTCTGGCTCTGGAATCTGAAGACGGGCCAGAGCGAGCTGCTCGGCAGCCACGAAGGCCGCATCAATCAAATCCACTTCTCCCGGGATGGGCGCTTGCTGGCCACCAGCAGTGATGATCGCACCGCGCGGTTGTGGGATTTGAGCTCGGGCCACAACCGGATCCTGCGCGGCCCTCAGGCCGCCGCATTCCCGCTCGACTTCTCTCCCGATGGGCGGTGGCTGGCCGTCGGGAGTTATGACGCCACCACCCGGCTGTTTGCCGTGACGACAGAGGCCAACCGCCTCATCACGAAGACCCCCGTGGCCCTTGACGCGCTGAAGGCCTCTCCGGAGGGCCGGCGGCTGGCCATCTCGGGCGCGGACGGCGCCCTGCGGCTGGTGGATGTGGCCACGGGGAACGCCACCGTCTTGGAGAAGAGCGGCGCCGGCGAGGGAGCCCCCCGTCAGTTCTCGCCGGATGGCCGGTGGCTCGCCACGGGAGGAAAGGATGGCCGGGTGCGCTTGTGGAACGTCCTCACGGGGCAGCTCGAGCGCCAGATGGAAGGCCATTCGGGCGTGCTCACCGCGCTGGCGTTCGCTCACAGCGGCGGGGTGCTCGCCTCCGCGGATTCGAAGGGCGAGGTCCGCATCTGGGAGCTCGGCGGGGGGCAGCCCCGCTCATTGGGAAACCAGGGGGACGCGGTCCTCAAGCTCAGCTTCTCGCCCGATGACCAGCGCCTGGCCTCGGGCGGCAAGTCGGGGGTGATCCGGCTGTGGGAGCTGGCCACGGGAGGCTCCCAGGAGCTGCGAGGCCATGAGGATGAGGTCAACCATCTCCTCTTCTTCCCGGAGGGCAAGCGGCTTGTCAGCGGGAGCATGGACCACAGCCTGCGCATCTGGGATCTGGCGAGCGGCGCGAGCCAGCGGGTCGACACTGGCGGGAGCGGTGTCCTGCAGCTCCTCGTGACCTCGGACGGCAAGCTGATGATCAGCTCGAGCGCGAACGATAGCTCACTGCGGCTCTGGGATGGTCTGACGGGAGCGCCGCGCGGAATGCTCAGCGGGCATCAGGGCGAGATCACCGACATGGTGCTTTCGCCGGATGGCCGGCGACTGGCTTCCGCGAGCCCGGACCGGACCGTGCGGCTTTGGGATCTCGCGACGAGCGAGAGCCGGGTGCTGAGGGGACACACCGGGTGGGTGACAGGGGTGGTCTTCCTGGATGACCAGCACCTGGCCTCCATCAGTTGGGATGGGACCGTGCGGCTCTGGCTGGATGACCTCCCCACGGACCCGGCTGCCCTGCGAGCCTGGATGGCGACCATCGACGGCTCTCAATGATCAATCATCTCCCGGCGAGGGAGCGTCCACGGTCTGGAGCCAGGCCCGCAGCGCCTCGGGCGACGAGGGAAGATCGTCCGGCCAGATTCGGATGGTTCCATCTGCTCCCAGGGAGAGAACCTGTCGGCCATCCGGAGAGAAGCGTACAGCCTCTACGGGCCCCTGATGTCCACGCAGGACGCGGCTCTGGCCGCTCTCCAGATCCCAGAGCCTGACCGTCTGATCGTCGCTGGCGGAGACGAGCCGCTTCCCATCCGCCGAGATGTCGAGGCTCCGCACGTCGCCGCTGTGCTCGTTCAGGGCTGCCAGCTCCTGGTCAGTGGCCAGGTCCCAGCGTTCGAGCGTCTTGGCCTCGGCGATCGCATCATGGAGCGATCGGCCGGGCACGAGCCGCATGCTGTAGAAGGACTCGCCCGTTGGCCATTGGCCCACATCGTAGATGGGGACGATGGAGGGTGCTGAAGACGCGCCGTGACGAGCGCCTCCGTGCGGAAACGCTCCGCGAGCGAGCCACTCCCAGGCGCCTGGAGTTCCTTGAGCGCCACCATTCGGCTCAGGCGAGCATCGAAAGCGCGGAGGACGCGTCCCATCCCTCCCCGGGCGAACTCTCCGTAGAGGATGTAGCGGGCTTGCTCCATCACCGGCACGTGGGTGAGCCAGTGGGCTGTCACGTTGCCGGTGCGCACGGGATCCGGCGCGGGAGCGACGGGATTTTGAGCGAAGGTAACGGTGTCCTCTACCCGCGCCGCGGCAGGAGATGCTCCCTGCATACCTTTCGGTTCTTGCCCATCGTCTGCGCTCATGCGTGCTGGCACCCAACGAAGGTGAGGGGAGAGCGCTCTGGAGGTTAATCCGCTCCACGGGACGCGGTACACTGCGCGCACTCCATTCCCAGGGAGCTGCTCGAATCTGCTGGCCGAGCCGCTGGAGATGATGGAGGAGAGATCCCATGTCACTTCGTCCCACGGAGCTGGAGCAGGTAGTGGCGGACGTGGGCGCACGGCTCGCGGGCGCGGTGGTGCAGAAGGCGTGGTGCCCGCTGCCACGGCTGGCCTATCTGGAGCTGCGAGTGCCCGGGCGCTCCTTCCTCCTGTGCCTGTGCGCGGAGGGAGAGCTGGCGCGCCTCTCGGTGGCCGCAGATCGCTTCCCCACGCCGGGCGAGCCCGCTCCGTTCCAGCGCTGGCTGCGCCAGGAGCTGACGGGCTTCAAGCTGAAGGGCGCCACGTGGCGCGAGGCCGAGCGCCTGGTGGTGCTCGACTTCCACCAGGAAGAGGAGGGCACGCGGCGCGTGGTGCTGGAGCTGTCCACGCCGGGCGGGCTGGTGCTGCTGAGCGAGAGCGGCCGGGTGCTGATGCTCTCGGGCGAGGGCTTCGCGCAGCGCCGTGGGCTGCACCCGGGAGCGGAGTGGACTCCGCCCGAGCCGCTGCCTCCCGAGGCGTTGCAGAAGGCCCGAAGCGCTCCGTCCCGCCTCCAGCCCGTAGCCGGAGACTTCGCCCCCTACGCCGAGGCCGCCGAGCGGCTCCTGGGAGAGCGAGACCGCAAGAGCCGCGCGGAGTCCATCCGCCGCAGGCTCGCGCAGCCATACCGGGCGCGGCTCAAGCGCTCCGGGCGCACGCTGGAGAAGGTGCGAGCCGAGGCCGCGCGAGGCCCGGACGCCGAGGAGCACCGCCGCGTGGGCGAGCTGCTCACGCAGAACCTCCACCGCCTGCGCCGCGGCGCCACCGAGGTGACGCTCACGGCGTACACGGAAGCCGGCGTGGAGGAGGTGAAGGTGAAGCTGGATCCGAAGCGCGCGCCGAAGGAGGAGGCGGACTGGCACTTCCACCAGTACAAGCGGCTGTTGCGAGGCGTGGAGCAGGCGCGCCGCCGCGAGGCGGAGCTGGCGCGCGAGGTGGCGCAGGCCGAGGCGGCGCTCGCGCAGCTCGAGAAGATGGCCGAGGCGGCGCTGCTGGCCCAGGTGGAGATCCTCCAGGGGCCCGCGGGCGAGGAAGGCCCCCAGGAGGGCCGTCCATATAAGGAGTACGTGGGCCACGGCGGGCAGCGCATCTGGGTGGGTCGGGGCTCGGAGGACAACGACGCGCTGACCTTCAAGGTGGCGCGGCCGTACCACCTCTGGCTGCACGCCCGAGGGCAGCCAGGCAGCCATGTGGTGGTGCCCCTGGAGAAGGGCATGGAGGTGTCCCAGGAGGTGTTGCTGGATGCCGCGCACCTGGCGCTTCACCACTCGGGGGCCAAGGGCGAGCCGCGCGGCGAGGTGAGCTACGTGCCGGTGAAGTTCGTTCGCAAGGTGAAGGGAGGAGCCCCGGGCCAGGTGCTCTTCAGCCGCGAGAAGACGTTCATGGTGCGCATGGAGCCCGAGCGCCTCGAGCGCCTCCTGAAGACGCGCCACACGGAGCCGCCGCTCGCATGAAGCCCTTTCAGAGCCCCGCCTGCGCGCGCTGTGCGAAGGCGCTCGGGAAGACGTGCTGCGAGCCGCGAGGCACCGAGCACCTGGCCATGGTGACCCGAGCGGACATCGCTCGCATCAGCGAGCACACGCGGCTCGCCGCGCGCCGCTTCACCCAGGAAGACGGCGTCACCGAGGCCGGAGCGGCGGACTTCGAGGCCCGGTGGCCGCTCTACCGGGGCTACTTCCGCCGGGGCCCCGTGCGCACCCTGCTGCTGGCTCGCAACGGTTCCTGCATATTCCACGAGCGCACGCGTGGCTGCACGCTCCCCATGGACGTCCGGCCCATTGCCTGCCGGCTCTACCCCTTCGATAAATGGGCGGATGGAAGCTGGAGCCTGGCGGTGGGGCGCTATGGCGATCTCTCGGCGGCTCGAGCGGAGGGCGGCGCCTGCCTCGCGGTGGAGGAGGCCGAGTCCATGGAGGAGGTGCTCACCGCGTTCGGCACCACGCGCGAGGCGGTGGAGGCGCTGGGCGCGCAGCTCGCTGAGGAAGCGCGGAGCCATGGCCGTGGTTGAAGGCATGTTGGAGTGGAAGCAATCGGCCCCCAGCGCCCTTGAGTCCGTAAAGGTGGCGGGTACGATGCTGGCCAAGCGATGACCGAGTACCCCCGCCAGATGTCCCTCTTCACGCTGTCCGGCAGCCCGTCGGCGTCCCTGCGCCCGGCGCCGCCGCCGCTACAGCCGCCGCCGCAGCCGCCCGTGCGCAACCGGCTGGTGGAGGAGGCTCCGCGCATCGTCAGTGAGACGCGGGACGAGCTGTTCTCCCGCGCCGAGTCGCTGGCGTGGCGGCTCTCGTCGGATCTGGGCATCCCGGTCCGGCTGGCGGTGACTGACAACCGCTCGACGATGGTGTCGTTCCGCAGGGGGGGCAACGTGCTGCAGCTCCGGCTGCACCACATGTTCCTGGACGCGCCGGAGGCCGTGCTGCGCGCGGTGGCCGACTACGCGGGCCGCGGCAACCGGATCGCGGGCGGCGTGCTGGACGACTACATCCGGCATCAGCAGCCGCGCATCCGCCAGTTCCGCCGCGAGACGGACGCGGATCTCAACCCGGTGGGCCGCTGCTTCGATCTCCAGCACCTCTTCGAGTCGGTGAACCGCACCTACTTCCAGGATGGCATCCAGGCGCGGATCGGCTGGGGGCGGATGCCTCCGCGGCGCCGGCGCAAGTCCATCCGCCTGGGCGTGTACGATCACCAGACGCGGGAGATCCGCATCCACCCGGCGCTGGATCGCCCCGAGGTGCCCGCCTTCTTCGTGGAGTTCATTGTCTTCCACGAGATGTTGCACCAGCTCTTCCCGAGCACGGGGCGGGGCAGCCGCCGGGTGCACCACCCTCGGGCGTTTCGAGACAGGGAGAAGTCCTTCCCGCACTACGTTGCCGCGCTGCGCTGGGAGCGGGAGAACCTGAGCGTGCTCCTGCGAGGCTGAGCCCTCAGCGGCCGGGCGGCCCTTTTACCGTTTTACCGAGCGATGGCACCGGTTTGCATGCTTGACCCCGCGCAAGCCTCCCCCCATCCTCGCAGCCCCTATGCGAAGAGCGAAGATCGTCTGCACCCTGGGACCTGCGAGCCAGAGCCAGGAGATGCTGGAGGCGCTGCTGGAAGCCGGAATGGATGTGGCCCGGCTCAACTTCTCCCACGGCAGCCATGAGCAGCACGCCGAGAACATTGCCAAGCTGCGCGCGGCCTCTCTCAAGGTCCGCAAGGCGGTGGGCATCCTCGGAGACCTGCAGGGCCCGAAGATCCGCACCGGCCGCTTCATCACCGGCAGCACCGAGCTGAAGGAAGGCGCCACCTTCTCCATCACCACCGACGAGAGCGTGAAGGGGACCGATGACATCGTCTCCACCACGTACCCGCTGCTGGCGCAGGACGTGAACCCCGGCGACCGCATCCTCCTGGATGACGGCCTGCTGGAGCTCAAGGTCATCGAGACGGACAAGAAGCAGCTGCTGCGCACGCAGGTGGTGGTGGGCGGCACGCTGAAGAACAACAAGGGCATCAACCTGCCGGGCGTGGCGGTGCGCGCGGACGCGCTGACGCCGAAGGACCGCGAGGATCTCATCTTCGGCCTCAAGGCGGGCGTGGACTTCATCGCGCTGTCCTTCGTGCGCCAGCCCTCGGACATGGACACCGCGCGCCAGGCCATGGCCGAGGTGGGCCGCTCGGTGCCCATCATCGCCAAGCTCGAGAAGCCCGAGGCCATTGCCCGCCTCGACGCCATCCTCGACAAGACGGACGGCGTGATGGTGGCGCGTGGAGACCTCGGCGTGGAGATCCCTCCCGAGGAGGTGCCGGCGGTGCAGAAGGACATCGTCCGCCGCGCCAACGCGCGGGGCCTGCCCGTGATCGTCGCCACGCAGATGCTGAACTCGATGATCGAGAACCCGCGCCCCACCCGCGCCGAGGCCAGCGACGTGGCCAACGCGGTGTTCGACGGGGCGGACGCGGTGATGCTCTCGGGCGAGACGGCCAGCGGCAAGTACCCCATCGAGTCGGTGCAGATGATGGAGCGCATCGTCCTGGCCGCCGAGTCCTCCGCGCGGGCCCAGCACCTGGGCCGCGTCATCGAGGCTCCGCTCGGGCTGCCCTCGCACTTCCCGGACGTGATTGCCCGCGTGGCGTGCCAGGCGGCCGAGGCCAGCGGCGCCTCGCTCATCGCCGCCTTCACGCTCTCGGGGGTGACGGCGCGGCTGCTGGCGCACTACCGGCCGGCGGTGCCCATTGTCGCGTTCAGCCCCAACCAGGAAGTGCGCCGCCGGCTGGCGCTGCTGTGGGGCGTGGTGCCGCGAGTGCTGGAGCCCATCCAGGACACCGAGGCGATGGTGCGCCGCGTGGAGGAGGAGCTCCTGGCGCGCGGGCTGGCCCGGGCGGGCGAGCGCATCGTCATCGTCTTCGGAGCGCCGGTGGGGCAGCCGGGCAAGATCAACAGCCTGCGCCTGCACACCATCTCGGGCTGAGCCGAAGGCGGCGGAGGCGCGGGTCCGCGGCGCTCCGTGGACCGCGCCTACTTCACCGCGCCCAGGGCCTTCCTGGGGATCTCCGCCTCGATGAAGATGGTGAGCAGCTCGTTGTCGAGCTGGCCCGACTTGGCCTCCTTGCCGAGGATGTCGAGCGCCAGCGTGTGGGGCACGGCCTTCTTGTAGGGCCGGTCCGAGGCGGTGAGCGCGTCGTAGATGTCCGAGATGGACATCATCTTGGACTGCACGGGGATGGTCTTGCTGGGGATGGCGCGCGGGTAGCCGGTGCCGTCGAGCTTCTCGTGGTGCGCGTAGGCGATCTCCGGCACGCGGCGCAGGGTGCGTGTCCAGGGGATCTGCGAGAGGAAGCGGTAGGTGTGCTCGACGTGGCTCTCGATCTCCTTGCGCTCCTCGGAGGACAGCGTGCCGCGGGCAATGGACAGCGAGCGGATCTCGCTGTCGAGCAGCAGCGGCTGGGGCTGATCCTTCGCGTCGTTGAAGGTGACCTTGCGCAGCTCGTCGAGGCGCTCGAAGCCGCCCTTGGCCAGCACGGTGGGGCGGTTGCAGGTGAGGACGAACTCAAACACCTCGTCCAGCTGCTTGAGCTCCTCCAGCAGCCGGGCGTCCTCCTCGCCGTCGATCTCGGCCATGGCCTTGTCGCCGCGCGCCTTCACGGCGGCCAGCCTGCGGCGGTAGCTCTGCAGCTGCAGATCCTTGCGAGCGATCTGGAAGCGGGCGCGCAGCATCTCCAGCTCGTGGGGGTAGAGCTTCTCGGCCTTGACGAGCACGGGCTCGCGCACGCCCACCTTGCCGAAGTCGTGGAGCAGCGAGGCGTAGCGCAGCTCCTGGATCTCCACGGCGGTGAAGCGCGTCTGCGCGTAGCTGCCGGTGGATCGGTGCTCCAGCGCCTGGGCCAGCTGCACGGTGAGGTTGGCCACGCGGCCGGAGTGGCCCGCCGTGGTCGGATCCCTCGCTTCGATGGCCACCACGGACGCGGAGACGAAGCCCTCGAACAGGCGGTTGATCTCCTCGTGGAGCAGGGCGTTCTCGATGGCGCCGGCCGCCTGGGCGCCCAGGGCCAGCAGCAGCTCCTCGTCCTCGGCGTCGAAGATGCGGCCCCCGCGCTTGTTGAGCGCCTGGATGACGCCCGTCACATCGCCGTTGGCGTCGCGCATGGGCACGCAGAGGATGGTGTGCGTGCGGTAGCCGCTGGAGATGTCGAACGAGCGGTTGAACCGGTCATCCGCGTAGGCGTCCGGGATGTTGATGGGGGCGCCCGTCTGGGCCACCTGGCCGGCGATGCCGCTGCCCACCGGGAGGCGGATCTCGTTCTTCGAGCCCTGGGCGACCTTGCTCCACAGCTCGTTGCGCTCGCGGTCCAGGATGAAGAGCGAGCAGCGGTCGGCCTCGACCACTTTGGAGGCCTCGTAGATGATGAGTGGCAGCAGCAGGTCGAGGTCACGCTCAGCGCTCATCGCCTTGGTCACGTCGAGGATGGACGTGAGCTTCTGCAGGCGGCGGGTCAGAGCGGTTTCGTCGGACGTGTAAAGCACCTGGGCGCGACTCCGGGGGTGGTGGTCTGGGACAGCCAAGCACGGCGTTGTAGCACGAGGAGTGAGGAGGCGGCGTGCCTGGCCGCCTCTCTGCTGGGAGAGCAGGGTATCTAACGGCCTACATGCCAGGAAGGCCGGGTACCGCTGGAAACCCGGAGCGGCTATGAAGCGAGCCCACCATGAGCCGTCGCGTCCTCATCTCGCCCTCGCTGCTCTCTTGTGATTTCGGCCGTCTGGCGGAGGAGGTCCGCGCCGTGGAGGCCGCGGGCGCCGACTGGATTCACGTAGATGTCATGGATGGCCGGTTCGTCCCCAACATCACCATTGGCCCGGTGGTGGTGGAGGCGATCAAGCGGGTGGCGACTCGGCCGCTCGATCTGCACCTGATGATCGTCGAGCCGGACAAGTACCTCGAGGCCTTCGCCGCGGCGGGGGCGGACCTGCTGACGGTGCACGTGGAGGCGTGCCCCCACCTGCACCGCACGCTGCAGCACATCCGTCACGTGGGCGCGCGGCCCTCGGTGGTGCTGAACCCCTCGACGCCGCTGTCGGCGGTGGAGGAGGTGCTGGGCGATGTGGAGATGGTGCTGCTGATGAGCGTGAACCCGGGCTTCGGGGGCCAGAGCTTCATCGAGTCCACGGTGGACAAGGTGCGGAGGCTGCGCGCGATGATCGACGCGCGAGGGCTGAGCGTGGAGATCGAAGTGGACGGCGGCATCAACGCGGAGACGTCCCAGCGGGTGCTGGAGGCGGGCGCCACGGTGCTGGTGGCGGGCTCGTACGTGTTCGGCGCGAAGGACTACGCCCAGGCCATCCGCTCCCTGCGTCCGGCCGCTGAGCGGGGGTAGGGCGCGCCGCGCGTCCCCGCGAGGGCTCAGGCGGTGGGGGCCGGGCGCTGGCTCTCGGCGACGAGCCGGGCGATGCGAGGCATGAAGGTGACGTTGAAGGGCTTCACCTCATAGGCGTCCGCGCCGAGCGCGAAGCACTGGTGGCGCATGTGCTGATCCTCGACGGCGCTGAGGATGATGACCTTGCTGTCGCGAGTCTCCGGATCCTGCTTGAGCTGGGTGAGCAGGTCCCTCCCATCGCGCCGCTGGTAGATGTCCAGGATGATGACGGCGGGGTGGTGCTTGCGCGCCAGCTCCAGCACGTTGTCGGCGGTGGTGTCGGTGATGCAGGTCAGCCCTGATCGGCGTCCCTCGCGGGCCAGGGCGGACACGAGCAGGGGCTCATCATCGGAGATCAGGATCAGAGGCTCGGTCATGAGCCAGGGCCCAGCAAAGGGCGTTCCCAAGCTCAACCCGAGCAACTTCGAGGGGTTGGAGGAGAAGCGGGCGGGTGGGCGAGGCCCCGTGGGTGTAAAGGGACCCCGGGCTATCAAGGGCTGAGAAGGGGACGAAAAGGTGATGATGAGGCGTTGACTCAGCCGGGTGGGTCGGGTACATCCGCCGCCACTTCTGTCGGCCCGAGTGTCGTACACGGCAGGGGGCGTACATATCGGGGAGTGGCTCAGCCTGGTAGAGCACTTGGTTCGGGACCAAGGGGTCGCAGGTTCAAATCCTGTCTCCCCGACCATAAAAGGCCCAGGAGTTTCGCGGACTTTCGCGAGGACTCCTGGGCCTTTCTCTTTTCCCCGTCACTCTCCAGCAGCAAACCAGCAGCAAGCGGCGAGGGCTCGGCTCTAGCAACAAGCGGGGGCAGTGGAGCTTCCGTGGCCGATGCCTCCTGCACGCCCCGACCGAGAAGTATGTGGCCATACCGGTGCCCGGCAGGCGTCTTCGAGAATGACGGGAAGCCGTTCCGTCCTACAGCGAGGGCATGCCGCTGCATTCGCGGAGGCGCTGAAGAAGTTCCGTATAGTGGGCGCATACCGCCCGCGTGTCTGCATAGTTGGCGCGGAGGCTGGCGCTCCAGTTAGCCCGGATTTTAGGAGCAAGATCCGTGGCAATCGTCCTGCGCACCGACTCGGAGGACTGCTGCAACCCCGGGGGACACGTCGTTGTGCGGAGCCCACAGCAGCAGCGGGTCTTCCTCCCCCCGCAACACGCGCTCGACCTGATGGAGCCGCAGCTCCACCAGAACCAGGATGGCCGAGATGGTGAGTGGGGCTTGCAGCTCGCGCTTTCGATCCTCCAGGCCGCCTGTGGCCAGTTCATCCGCAAGGAAGCGAGCCCCCTCGACGGCGTTCCTGATCTCCGCCAGCTCCGCACTCAAGCTGATGGCCTTGTGCATCGTGCGGTTCCTCCTGGGGTGAGTAGTGAAGGCCGCACCTCGACGATGCGACCTTCTCCAAAGGCAAGAGGAGTCCCGCTACATCCGCAACAGGACTCCTCCCCGGGCACTACGGCCCGTGTCTCACCCGCTGCCGAAGATGCTCGGCCAGCGCGAAGAGGACGGCAGCCGTCATCCTCCGGGTGAGTGTCGAGGCCACCAGCTTCCTCACGGCGCTCAGCACGGCGTTCACCCCCTTCCCGCCCGACTGATCACGCATCGCCCGTACCATGACAGGTACGGGGACGAAGCCTGTTCCTCGGCTCTTATCCCGCCAAGGAGAGGAGAATTACCGAAGCCCAGGGGCCGCATCGGTAGCCTGCGCGCACTCGGCGGCAGTAGTTCCTGCGCCGCTCAGCTTGGAACCTTGGCCAGCCGCTGTCGGAACCACTCGTAGCTGTTGGTGAAGGCGTCGATCTCCGTATCGTTGAGGCTCTTTGTGTGCGCCTCGATTCGCCGCGCGACGTTGATCGCGTCCAGGTTCATCTGAAAGCGTCCACGGTCGTTGTCGAAGAGGTTCTTGAACGTCTCCCAGTGCGTCGTAATGATGGTGCCCAGGTCCAAGAGGTACAGATCCTCAATGACCTCCTTGGGCGTACGCCCGACGAATAGATCCTCGGGACGAGGGCGCTCCGACGTCTTGCGAAGACCCTCCAGCATCTTCTTCGCGAGCTTGCCTGGGTCGAAGCCACTCGCCACGCCGAGGAAGACCATCACAGCTCGCCGCAGCCCGACCTCTGTGTCCACGCGGCGCTCGAACAACTTGGACAACACATCGAGGTCGGGAACATTGGGCAGCATGGCCGGTGGGATGTCGCCGCGCGTGAACGGGCCGATCTGCGCCTTGAACTCAGAGCCATAGCGCTGCAAGAACGACTGAAGTGCTCCGATCCCGAACTGTCCGTTTCCATCGACGAGCCCGTACGCCTCGAAGTTTCGCTTAAGCGTCGGGTTTGATTCGCAGTACTCCCGGTAGAAACTCAGATCGCCGTCGGCGAGGACGCGGAGAATTTCATACTCCTCGGGATACCACCACACGAGCGACAGCAGGATGTCGCGCATCGGGTTGAAGAGTCGCTGCCTGATCTGGTCCGCGCACGCAGCGAATGATGACACGTTCACTACAGCGAGGGTCTGGGGATTGCGGCGATCAATCCGCGACCACACGACGCTGCATGCCAGCCGAGTCAGGTAGGGGTGTCCGCCGTAACTCGTGTGGAGGTAGGCGTAGACGGCCTCATCGAACTTCAGGCCGCAATAGCGACCGGTGGTGCGGACCAGTTCCCGAGTCCGCTCGTGCGTTAGTGACGGCAGGAACTTGGTGGTAACGAACTCAAAGATGGGATTGCGCTGTCCCCCGAAGGATTCGGCCTCGGTCACGCGCGGGTTCACGCCGGACACGATGAAGGAGAATGCCCCCTTCGATTCCTGGTGTACGGCACGCAAGGTCTGCCAGAACGGGAAGAAGTCGGAGTCCCAGTGGAGCCCGAGCCGACCTGACACACCTGCGGTGATGTACTCGATCTCGTCCACCATGATCACGATGCTGTCGAGCTGACCGGTGTTGATGATCGTGCGCACATCCCGGGCGAAGCGGGTGCCTGCAGTGTCCTCCTTGTAGTCGCCGCTAAGTGCGGCAGTCCGGCGCTTCTTCTGGAACAGCGCATCCTTCATACTCTCAGCGATGTTCTGCAACGCCACCCACCACCGGGCGGAGTGCATGCCGGGGTTCTGCCCATCCACGTACACGGCGAGGACCTTGGAATCCTCCGCGTCGAGCCGCCTCTCTACGGCAAACAGCACCGACGTCTTTCCCGTGCGCCGCAGCCCAAACAGGCCAAGGTTCTGGTGACGCCGGCTAACCTGGGTCACGATCTCGTTCACGATCTCGTCGCGCCCAAAGAAGTACTGATCAGCGTTGATGGGCGAGGAGAACGAGAAGAGGTCGACATCGCCGACCCACTCGGCAATGCGGGAGCGCAGGAACAGCGGTCCCCGCGTCTTGTCCAGCAGTTCCGTCGCCAGCATCGGGACCACGACGCGATCAGTCTGCTTGCTGAGCAGCGCCCTCACCGCCTTGTCGTCCCCTTCGTGAATCAGCAGTGCCACGACCTTGTCCACGCGGTGCTTGAGGACACTGGAATGCACGAGGGACTCAAGCGTGGTTAGGACACGGGCGTCCGTGATGTGGTGCCGCGAGTAAATGACCAGGAGTTCTTGGTCGAAGCCGAAGCGCTCACGGAAACCCGCCTTGGGCTCGGCGAGCCAGTAACCGAGGTCACCCTCGACACGCCCGTGCGTGACATCGAAGCCCTCATCGAGGGCCTGGGCAAGCTGCCTCTCGTGGGGCCGCGACGCGAAGTAGATATCGTCGGCATCAGCCTTGATGCTCATAGCCACCTCGGCAGGCAGGGACGCAGCGGCATTGCTAGGACTCCGTCGTTAAGAGCTGATGGGCGGAAATGTGGGTGAGGGTGGGGTAGTAAGGTGCTGAATATGCCCAGAAATACCCACCGCAGCGGTTAGTCAAGGAGCCACGGCTCCCAGGCGTCGCAGGATGAACGTTCGGTGACGGGGGGCAGTGCTGTCCCCTGGCTTCGTCTCCAACATGTCTCCAAGACGGGAGGAGACGCCAGAGACCGGGGAAGACTGACGGGAGACTACCGTGGACTCGAAGTGCCCGGATTCACTCACGATCCAGCGAAAGGCGTGTGCCGTCGCGGGGTTAGGGCCCCCCTCGTCCACGGGTTCAAATCCTGTCTCCCCGACCATTCGAAAGCCCTGGAGCTTCGCGGACTTCCGCTGAAACTCCAGGGCTTTTGTTTTTTCCGTGGGCACCGTCCCTAGGATAAAAAAAGGGGGATGAACCCGGAGGAAGTGCTGCGGCAGGCCACTTCGCGGGGGGATGCTCAGGACGCGGTGGGATGGATCGCTGATGGCCATCCGCTCGTGGCGGGCCACGCGCCGCAGGAGGTGCTCCGCGCCCTGCTCTCCCTCGATCCGCCCCCGCCCAGATGTGACAACGCCATCGCGCGGCTGGCCCGCGAGGTGGCCACCTCGAGCCTGGATACCGCCCAGATCCTGTTCGGGCTGGATCAGCTCCCCTCACCCTCGAGCTGGAGGGCCACGCTCGATGTGCTGGCCCGCAAGGCCCCGGGTGGCAACCTGGGCAACCTGGAGCCCAACTCCGTGCTCGCCGCGCAGCGCGAGGCGCCCATGACCATCGAGGTGCTCTGCGCCATCGCGGGGCTGAGCTGGCGAGACCTCAAGGATCGGTTGGGCAAAGACATTCCAGCCAAGCCCAGCTCACGCTGGACGCTGGCCCAGATCAGCCTGGCCTGGGAGGTGATCAACACCATCATCCGGGGCCAGGAGCAGACGGACATTCCCGGCGCGGGGCCCGCTCGCCCCATCGAGCTGCTGGACGAGCCCGGCTGGGAGCGGGTGGAGAAGCTGCGCCGCGAGGGCGTCCCCTATGAGCTGCTCCTGCTCCAGCGGCAGGTGGGCAGTGCCTGGCTGGTGCACCGCAACGCGACGTCGAACCTGGTGCTGTCCTCCCTGGCCGCCCGGATCTGTTCCGCCCTGAAGGCCTGCGGCCTGGAGTACCGGCTGTCCACTCGGCTGGGAGGAGACATCCGCCCCATCGAGGTCAAGCGGCTGGCGGGCGGAGCCGGCGAGATTGGCCTCGTGGTCCTGGATGGCCAGAAGCAGCCTCGCTACGCCATCGCCGTGTCCGTGGCGCGAGATGGCGGCACTGCCCGGAAGAACATTGGCCGCCTGCGCCGGGCGCCAACGCAGACGCAGCTGCCGTGCGCCATCCTGGTCGCGGGCCCAGGCTGGAAGGACCGGAACGAGACGACGGAGCTGATCCAGGCGTTCCAGGGCAGGCTCTACAACGATTCATCCATCACGGCCCTGGTCGATGACATCCAGGCCACGCTCGGGGGGAAGGCTCCATGACCGAAGAAGCTCGCCGCAAACTCATCCAGGCTCAGCTCAAGGCGCTCAAGAAGGATGGCGAGCGTCTCCACCTGGAGTGGAAGACCGGGTTCATCGACGCGCCGGTGATCGAGATCAACATCGACGCCGTCCTCCTCAACCCCCGCAGCCACCGCATCCAGTCCCAGCTCGAGTCCCACCCGCAGTGCGCCATCGTCCGGAACAACCCCTTCTCGAACGAGGCGCAGCAGATCATCGCGGAGATCCTCTCGCGCACCGAGGGCTTCGCCAAGCTCAAGGAGGACCTCAAGGCCCGGAAGCAGCGCGAGGCGGGGGTTGTCACCGACGCCGGGCTGCTCGTGAACGCCAACACCCGGTGCGTGGCCATGCGCCAGCTCGGGGAGAAGTACATCCGCGTGGCGGTGCTGCCCTCGGACGCCACGGACAAGGAGATCCAACAGGTCGAGCTCTCCTTGCAGATGCAGAAGGATTACCGGCAGGAGTACACCTTCACCAACCAGCTCCTGTTCGTCCACGAGCTCCACCGGAGCGGCTACTCGGAGAAGGAGATCGCTGCCCGGCTGGCGCTCAATGAGGAGGGCTCCGGCGGGCGCACCTCTCCGGAAGGTCAGGTCCGGCGGCTGCTGCGCATCCTGACCATCATCCGGGAAGTGCAGAAGCTGAGCAGCGACAAGGTGCCTCTCACCTATTTCGATGATGCCCAGCAGGCGCTCCTGGAGCTCGATAAGGAGTACGAGGATCAACGGACGCGTGATCCGGACAAAGCCCTCCGGATGCGCAACGCCCGGCTCGTGGGGCTGATGGTCAAGATGGGCTACCGAGAGCTGCGCGAGGTCGGCGAGGATTTCCTCCGGGATTACCTGCCCAACACGCTCCAGGAGAACCTCCTCCTCAAGCATCACTTCGAGAAGATCGTCCAGGCGGCTTCGGTGCAACCCACCCCCGCTGGCCTGGACTTGCTGGACGCGCTCGAGGACAAACCCTCCACGGCGGTCTTCGACCCGCAGAGCCTGCTCCAGCTGCTTGCCACCACGGTCGGAGACAAGGAGCTCGTCCTGGGGGATGAGAGGGTTCCACGCGAGCACCTGGTTGACTCCGTGCGCACTGCCATGGACACCGCCGTGGGGGAGCTCAAGGCGGATCGTAAACGCGAGAACGACGACGAGGCCCCGTCTCGTCTGATCCGCGAAGCCACCAAGCTGATGGGCAAGGCGTCCGAGCTCTGGCAGCAGGCCCGTCACCGGCAGACCTTCGATCAGGAGGCCTTCCGGACGGAGATGCAGGCGTTGATCCGCGCGGTGGATGCGCTGCGGAAACGCGTGGAGGACGCTTAGCGTGCCAAGCATCCGCATTCGCTCCCATCCTTCGCCCGCTGCGATCACCGTGGAGCGCGGGGCTGATGTCCCGGAGGACTTCTGGCTGCGAGTGCAGACGGAGTGGGGGACGAGCGGGCGCTACTCCGCGGACGTGCTCGAAACACCCCTCGAGCTCTTCTTGTCCCGGCTGGACTGGCTGAAGCCCACCTGCCAACTGCACGGGGTGAGCGTGGAGTGGGACGAGCGCTGCAAGGAGTTATTGCGCGCCGCCATCGCGGAGAAGCAGGCCTTGCGGCAGAGCTTGAGCACCCCGCAGCCCCAGGATGAGGGCGCGGCGGCCGCTCGCCTGGAGCGCTCGCGCTTCTTCCGGGAACTGCGCCCCTTCCAGCGGAGGGATCTCGCCCGCCTCCTCTCGCTGCGCAACGGCGCCAACTTCTCCGTGCCCGGCGCCGGGAAGACCACTGTGGCCTATGCCATCTACGAGGCGGAGCGCGTGGCGGGCCGAGTGGCTCGGCTCCTTGTCGTGGCGCCGCTCTCGGCCTTCGAAGCCTGGGAGCAGGAGGCGGTTGCGAGCCTCCGTCCTCCGCCGCGGGTCCATCGGTACGGCGGGGGGCCGATCCCCGGCGACTGCGAGGTGCTGCTGATCAACTACCAGCGCCTGGCCGCTTCGATGGAGTCACTGTCCGCGTGGCTCAGCGCACGGCCGGCCCACCTCATCCTCGATGAGGCCCACCGGATGAAGAAGGGCCAGGCGGGGCAGTGGGGCGCCGCCTGCTTGCGGCTCTCTCAGCTCGCGGCGCGGCGGGACATCCTCACGGGAACTCCTGCCCCGCAGGGGACGGGAGACCTGGAGGCCCTCTTCAACTTCCTCTGGCCCGGGCAGGCCCGGCGCCTGCTGCCCGCGGCTGCGCTGAGCCGAAACCCTCCGCCGGATGCCGGAGCCCAGGTGGCCCGGGCGATTGCCCCGCTCTTCGCCCGCACCACCAAGCGGGAGCTGGGCCTGCGAGCGCCCCAGTTCAACGTGTTGCTGGTCCCCATGGGCAAGATCCACGCGCAGATCTACAAGGCCTTGCGCGACCAGTACGATGGCCAGTTCCCCCTCGAGCGCCGCGCACGCCTGGATCTGGCTCAGATGGGGCAGGTGGTGATGTACCTGCTGGAGGCGGCCACCAATCCGGCCCTGCTGGCCGTCGGCGCCTCCGAGTATGATCCGCTCGAGTTCCGGCATCCCCCGCTGAGCATCCCCGAGGGCTCTCCGCTCCCCAGGCTCCTGGCGGACTATGGCACCTATGAAACGCCGCGGAAGTTCGTGGAGCTGGCCCGCCTGGTGCGCGACAACGCCAGGCTCGGCCGCAAGACGCTGGTCTGGACCCACTTCGTGCGGAACCTCCAGATCCTCGAGCGGCAGTTCGCCGGGCTGAACCCCGCCGTCATCCACGGCGGCATTCCTCCCGCTCAGAGCGCCACGGGCTCCGGGCGCACCCGCGAGCAGGAGCTGGCCCGCTTCCGCGAAGAGCCCTCCTGCGCGGTGCTGCTGGCCAACCCCGCCGCCACCAGCGAGGGCATCAGCCTGCACCACTGGTGTCACGACGCGGTGTACCTGGAGCGCACCTTCAACGCCGGGCAGTACCTCCAGAGCGTCGATCGCATCCATCGCCTCGGGTTGGGGCCTGACCAGGAGACGCGCATCACCTTCCTGGTGAGCGAGGGGACCATTGACGAGGTGGTGGATCGCCGCGTCGGAGAGAAGGCGGAGCGGCTCGGGACGATGCTGGACGATCCCGACATCCGCACCATGGCGCTGCCGGATGACGACGACTACGGCGCCGCGCTCGACAGCGAGGAGGATCTGGTCGCCCTCTTCGCCCACCTCCGAGGAGACAAGTGACCCGGTTCGGCCGCGGGTGTCCCAGCGGCTTTCTGCTGCGCTCGGCGCTGCTCGTCGCAGGGTGCATGGGAGCTTCGGGGACCTCGGTGAGCGCGGCCCGAGGGGCCTATCGAGCGCTCCCCACGAGCGGCCTGTACACCCCGGACGATCTCGAGCGGGGCGAGGGCCTGCTGCTGGAGAGTGGGCTGCTGTCCCTCGAGGCCTCCCAGCTGGTCCCCGCGCCCGAGTTGCTGGAGCTGTGCGCGCTCCCGCCGGAGGAGGGGCTGCGGCTGTTGCTCATTCGCTATCTGCAGCAGTGCCCTCCCATCTGGCTGCCCGGCGCCACTCGGGGCCCGGGCCTGCAGGAGGAGCTGATCCCGGATGAGGACGTGCGCAACCTACACGAGCTGCTGATGGACGCGGAGGAGCGCGAGGCCTTCCTGCTGACCCTGGGCCGCCGCTTTGATCAGGAGCAGGCGCGGGCGCTGGGCGACACGGGCGAGCAGGTGGCAGTGAGGCTCTTCCGCGAGGAGCTCCAGCGCTTGGGCCGGCCGGAGCTCGCGGCAGCGGTGCGCCGGGTGAGCCTCCTCTCGGATCAGCTCGGCTATGACTTGGTGGTGCCCACGCTGGAGGCAGGGCCCTGGCGGATCGAGGTGAAGGCCATCCGCGGACTGCGTGAGGAGCTCTTCCTCAGCCGCAACGAGGCGCGGGTGGGCCTGAGAGATCCCCGCTGGCGGCTGCTGGTGTGCCGGGTGGAGGCCAGCGGCGGCGAGTGCGTGGGCTGGTGCAGCGGGGCGGCCCTGGAGCCCCTGCTGCCGCGCGATCCTCCCGGCGGAGGATGCTGGGAGAGCGTCCGGCTGACCCTCGAGCAGGTGAGGGTGACGCCGGGCCTGCCGCCGCTCGCGGACGCCTGACAGGCAGGGCGCGGAAGAGCGCACGGCAAAAACGAAACGGCCGCATGGGCGAACCCATGCGGCCGTTCTGAATCAGACGACGGCGCTCTGAATCAAGCGCCGCCGTGCTGGCTCACTGCACCGACACGTCGTCGACGAAGAAGCTGGTCGCCAGCGACGAGTCCTCGACGCCGCTGAAGTTGATCGAGATCGTCTGGCCGCGGTACGCGGTGACGCTGAAGCTCTTCTGCGCGTAGGTGGTGCTCTTGTTCAGGTTGCTGTAGGTCTGCGTGGAGAGCACCGTCCCGGCGCTGTTCTTCAGCGTCACGGTGAGCTTGTCGTACTGCGTGGTGGTCGTGGTCTCCGACGTGGTGACCTTCAGCCAGTAGGTCAGCGTGGTGGCCGTGGAGGGCACGGTGAAGGACTGAGACAGCGTGTCCGTGTGCGCGGTGCCGTAGCCGTCCAGGTAGGCCTCCCAGCTGCCCGCGTGCGCCAGGGTGCTGTCGTTGTTGATCACGCCAGCGGTCGAGGTCCACACGGTGGCGCCGCTCTCGAAGCCGCCGTTGGCGAACGTACCGCCACCACCACCACCACCACCGCCACCGCCGACGTTGATGGCCGCGAAGGCGTTCTGCACCGCGGTGACCTCAGGGCTGGTGGCGCCGTACAGGTCCGTGGCCGCGTTGATGTAGGCCGTGCGAGCCGCCGCGTAGTTGGTGCTCGAGGTCTCGTACACGGTGAGCGCGCGGTAGCCGATGCGGGCCGCGTGATCATTGCCGATACCCGTCATGCCGGCGGGCAGGTAGGAGCTGTAGAAGTCGCTCGTCGAGCTGCTGCTCGAGCCCTGGCTCAGGAAGTAGAACATGCGGTTGTGCGGGCCGCTGGAGTAGTGCACGTCCAGGCTGCCAACGCTGCTGGACCAGGCGTCAGGGCTGCTGCCGTCCTTGCTCGGCTTGTACATGTAGCGCAGCGGCGTGGCGCTCAGCTGGTCGCCGATGAGCCAGTTGCCGCCCGTGGCCGGCACGGTCGTGCCGCCGGCGGGGCCGGTGCGGTAGAACTCCACCATGGTGCCGCCGATGTCCGAGGTGGACTCGTTCAGGCCGCCGGACTCACCCGAGTAGGTGAGGTTGGCGCTGTTGGCCGTCACGCCGTGGGTCATCTCGTGGCCGGCCACGTCGATGGAGGTCAGCGTGGTGAAGGACGAGCCATCGCCGTACGTCATGCAGAAGCAGGTGTCATCCCAGAACGCGTTGTCGTAGCTGTTGCTGTAGTGGACGCGGCTGTAGGTGGCCTTGCCGGCGCCGTTGATGCCGTTCCGGTTGTGCACGTTCTTGTAGTAGTCGTAGGTGGCGCCCACGCCGAAGTGCGCGTCCACGCCGGCCGTCTGGCCGTTGGCCGCGGTGGTGGAGCTCCCCTCGACGTAGTTGGCGCCGTCACCCCAGGAGTTGTCGGAGTCGGTGTAGACGGTGCCGGTTCCGCTCGTGGCGTGGTTGAGGTTGTACGTGGTCTGGTTCATGCCACGCACCAGATCATGCAGCTCCCAGCCGCCGCCGGTGAGCGAGTTGGTGTTGAGCGACACGGAGCCGCTGTACTGGCTGAGGCCGGTGCCGGTGGCGGCGGTGGTCTCCAGCGAGTCCCACTGCTTGAGGACGTCGCCGCTGGCCGCGTCGATGATGTAGTCGACGTGACGGGTCTCGGCGTCGTTCTCGAGCGCGGTGTGGACGTGGTAGGCCAGGGTGTAGCCCGTCACCACGCGCTCCATGTCGACGGCGTTGAGCTCGCCCAGCGCGCCGCGGAGCTTGGTGGGCTTGGCCTTCTCCACCACCTGCGGATAGACGATCAGCTCAGCGGACGGGACCTGCGCGTAGGGGCCCTGGGGACGCAGCAGCGCGTGGGCGATCGAGCGCGCATCCTCCGCGGTCAGCCGCGGGGTGGTGCTGACCTGGATGCTGGGGTGCGAGTCACCCGTGACGGTCGTCAGGCCGGCCACGTTGTGAGCAACGGTGTCACCCTCCCAAACCCGGACGCCGCGATACAGGTGCTCGTAGCGGGTGTGGGTCTGGCCCAGCTCGTCCTTCAGGCTGCCACGGGCAACCAGGGAGTGGTCAGCGCCGAGGCCCATCGCGTTCTTCACCTGCAGGGCTTCGCTGGTCTGCTGCAGATCGAGAGCGGCCGGATCGCTCTCGGTAGTCTCGGGGGTACCGCAAGCCGCGCCAAGCATCGACGCAGCGGCCACAGCTCCTACGACCGCTGAACGGATACGCATCAGGGGAACTCCAGGGCTTCGGGGGATAAGCGGCGCGGTTATAACTCGCGTCTAAACGCTAATACAAACTAAATCGCGACATTCTAGCATAGCGTGCATGTACGCCGCCGGCTCACAGGCGTGAGCCGCCCTGGGAGTTGCTGGAGATGGGGCAAAATACCTCGAAAACTCAATCCCATACGCAGCAATGGGGCGGAGTGCCTCAAGGCGATACACGTCAGGCCTGAAAGTTTCACGTCAAATTACACGTGTCGCACCCAAAGCCGGCTTAATACGGTTTGGCGACAAAACACGTAACTGCGCGGGTTTTTGAGTGACTCCGCTGAGCCGCACCACGCGGGGGCCGCACGGTCCCTAGGAGCTCCGGGCCCTAGGACCTGGGCTCGTCAATCATCCTCGCCGCGGTAGATGGCGCCGCACGTCGTGTTCTCGTGCACCACCACCTGGCAGAGCATGGGGAAGGTGGGGCGCAGCTTGCGCCAGATCCACCGGGCGAGGTTCTCGCTGGTGGGGTTGGACAGGCCCTCCACCTCATTGAGGAAGTGGTGGTCGAGCTGCTGGTGGAGCGGCTCCCACGCCTGGCCGATGTCGGCGAAGTCCATGACCCATCCGTAGGGCTCCTGCACGGGGCCGCGCAGATGGAGGGCCACCTTGAAGGTGTGGCCGTGCAGCCGGTGGCACTTGTGGCTCGGAGGGACGTTGGGGAGGCGGTGGGCTGCCTGGAAGGTGAACTCCTTGAAGATCTCCATGGGGATCCCTAATTGGCCCGCTTTGCCTGCTGCGTCAACGTGGGCTTATCCCCACTGAACAGCCAGCAGGCGGGAACACCGCCCCGAGAGCCGCTCCGAGGCCTCTTGGCGGGTGAGCGGCCATCCGGCATGGGCCGCCACAGCCCGCAGAGACGTTCATTCAGTTCCGACGACGAGCAGCTTGAAGGTGCCCGTCTCGCCCTTGCGGGGGCCCGTCACTAGGTAGATGTGGTGGGACTTGGGATCGAGCGCCAGCGTGCGAGCTCCAGGCTCGGTCTTCACGGTCGCGACCACGCTGAACTTCTCGGGCGAGTCCTCATGGATGACCGTGAGCGTGCCCTCTCCGTTGGAGCTGAAGGCAAGCTGCCGGTCCGCATCGAACGCGGTGCCATCCACGCCCGCTCCAATGGGCAGGGTCGTGATCAGCTTTCCGGTATTCGCGTCGACCACCGCCATCAGCTTGTTGCTGCACCCGGCGAACAAGCGCCGGTGCGCCGCGTCCAGCGCCAGCCCCGTGGGCTCCTCGCAGGGCGCGAGCGGCCACCGGTGCGTGATGGCCAGCTTCTTGGGATCCAGGGCCAGCAGCTCGGCTTTGTCCTCGAGGTTGACGAAGACCTGCCCCTGGCCATCCGTCACGGCGAACTCGGGCTTGCCGCCCAGCGCGAGCGTCCCCGCGATCGCGTGGGTCGCGGCATCAATGACGGTGGCGTCGTGGCTGCGTCCGTTGAAGACGAACACCCGCTTCGAGGCGGGATCGAACAGGATGGCGTCGGGGTTCTCACCGGCCTTGACCGTCCCCAGCACCTTTCGGGACTCCAGCTCGAAGATCGTGACGTCTCCGGCGCGGCCATCGCTGATGAAGCCCTTCCCCAGCTCCGGAGCGAGCGCCACTCCATGGACCCCAGGGGTGTTCGGGATGTCGCCGATCTGCTTTCCCGAGTCCGCATCGACGACCAGCACATGGCTGCCATGCGAGAGGTAGACGTGCCGGGCCTGGCTATCGACCGTCAGGTAGTCCCAACCGCCTTCTTTGTCGAACTCGAACTGCTTGAGCACATGGGGCTCGGCGGCTCTCGCTGGCGCAGCGGCGAGGCACATCGTCAGCACCGAGGTGACACGGAAGACGCAAGACAGGATCCCGTTCTTCATTCCCCGCAAGCTACTACCAATAGCGGCGTTGAGGCGCCGGGGGCGGGGGCGGGGCGGGCACTGGCTCGAGCATGCCGCATTCCAGCAGCCGCTTGACGGCCGCCTTGACCTCTTTGGCCGTGGTGCCACAGCCCTCGAGGTTGCGCACCGCCTCCGGGAGCGTCCGATCACTCTCTCCGAACTCCACGAGGAAGAGCCCATCCTCGGGGGCAATTCCGCGAGGCGCTCCCCACCCGGCCCGGGCCGCATCGAACTGGGCGCGCCCCGAGCCGTTCTGGGCCTCCTTGACCATGATGACGTACGCCGCCATGGCCTCGGCGCCCTTCGGCGAGAGCCGGAACTTCTGCGCACGCCCGAAGCGAGTCTTCTCCGCGGTTTCGTCACTCATGCCGCACCTCCCAGGGCAGGACGCCCCATTCGTTTGAGCCAGCGCACGTGGCTCCTGAGCGCTGTGCCTACACTCTGCTGCGAGCGGTAACGGACGCCGTGCTCCCGGCAGGTCTCCTCGACGATGCGCGAGAGCGCCGGGTAGTGCAGGTGGCTCACGCGCGGGAAGAGGTGGTGCTCCACCTGGAAGTTGAGCCCGCCCAGATACCAACTCACCAGCGGGCTTCCCCGAGCGAAGTCGACCGTCGACTCCACCTGATGCACGGCCCAGTCGCGCGGGAAGGTGTTGCTGTCCTCCGGCACCTGGGGGAACTCCGCCTCCTCCACGCAGTGCGCCAGCTGGAACACGGTGGAGAGCGTCACCCCGAGCACGAGCGAGGTCAGCGCATAGCCGAGCGCCACCATCCAAAGGGGATGGAGGAGCGCCGGCAGCACCAAGGCCCAGCCGAAGAACAGGAGCTTTCCACCGAGGACTCCAGCCAGCTTCCACGCGCTGGGGCGCGGCATCTTCTGCTGGCCGATCCGGCCGCTGAGCAGGTTCCTGAAGTCATCGATGAAGTGCCACTTCACCGGCAGGAGCCCGTAGAGCAGCCAGATGTAGAGGTGCTGGAAGCGGTGGGCGGCGTTCAGCCGCTGGCCTGGAGCGATCCGGCACAAGGGCTGGATGTCGATGTCCTCATCGAGCCCCATCACGTTGGGGTGGCTGTGGTGGAAGATGTTGTGCTTCCAGCTCCACACGTAGGAGGAGCCGCCGAGGACGTCGAGCGTCCATGCGAAGAGGCGGTTGATCAGCCGCCGCTCCGAGTAGCTGCCGTGGTTGGCATCGTGCTGGACGCTGAAGCCGATGCCCGCCATCGCCAGCCCGAGCGACACGCAGCCTCCCATCGCGCCCCAGGGCCCCTTCGCTCCAAAGACGAGCCAGGCATAGGAGGCCACGAACCAGCCGAGGATCGCCGCCGACTTGAGGTACATGCCCGGGAGATCGCGCGGCGAGCGCCCGCTTGCTGCCAGGTACTGCTCGACCCTGGCCTTGAGGCTCTGGTGAAAGGGCCCCGACTCCAGGAACTTCACCTTCGTCGCTTGCGACAACGTCCACCCGCTCTCACGCCACCAAGGGGCCACCGCTGGAGCATGAGCCGTCGCGGGGCGAATCCCAGCGCGGTCCCACTCCGCTCGATGACGTATCCCTTCGTAACACACCTGGGCGGGGACGAACTTCCTTGGTTCCCGGAACCCACCTGAATTGGAGGGGAAAATGCCGTGTCAGGCCCGCCGCCGCCGCCGCGTCCTTGTGGGCATAGGCGAGGTGACGGCGAAACGCCGCGCAGCTCGCGAACGCTTTTGAAGCGCCCGGCCGGAGAGGCCATACAAGCCCTCATGTTGGTTCGACTCCAACTCCCGTCACCATATGACGGGATAGCCTAATGGATAGGCACTCGATTACGACTCGAGACGTCAATCGGCTTCCCCACTCGGGCGTTTCAATTTTTTCTGACGAATTCGCGTCCGGCCGAAGAGGCCATACAAGCACTGGGAACTCGATGTCGCCGGTTCGAATCCGGCTCTCCCGACCATGCCGGGAGATAGCTCAGAGGGTAGAGCGCGAGTCTAAAAACAGGGCTTCTTCACTCGGGCGCATCCTTCTTTCATCCCTGCGGCGGCAGAAAGGGTCGCGCGGCAAGCTGTGTTCGGGGAGACTCCCTCTCGGAGGGACCCCATGAACACCCCGCGCAACCCGCCGCTGCTCCCCGAGGCCCAGCTGGGCCCCGCCGAGAAGCTGCTCGATCTGATTCTGAGCTCCTCGGCGCACCTGTGGCACAACCGCCCTGGCCTCAACGTCCGCAACGTCTGGCAGCCCGCTCCCAGGAAGCGAGGCGTCGCGGGGCCCGCCAACGCGGCGCGCGTGCCCCCCGGCCTCTTCGTCCCGGCCGCCGTCAACCTCTACCGGCGCTTGCTGGAGATCTACCAGCTCAACCAGGACCTGATGGCGCACTTCTCCTCGTACGCGCTGACCCAGACGGAGTGGCGCGATCTGAAGGTGGCCTGCGCCGCGCTGATGCTGGTGCAGAGCCGCTCGGGCCAGCCCGTGCGCGAGGACGATGGCTCCGTCGCCTTCCACGACGATGACTTCCGCTCCATCGGCGAGTCCATGCTCCTGCACTACGAGAAGAAGTCCACGCGCATGCTCACGCCCAAGGGAGTGCTCCGCGTGGCCGAGCTCTTGGAGACGCCCGAGATCGCCGCGCTCAACCGCAAGGCTGGCTTCGCTGACCCGGGCTCGAAGAAGCCTCCGCTCGGCCGGTGGAAGCGGGCGGCGACCAAGTGGCTGGCGATTCGCGAGAAGAACCCGGCCATGCTCACGGGCCTGGTGAAGGCGGGCTTCAAGGAGACCATCAAGAAGATCGCCCGCAAGGCAGGGTACAAGCCCGAGTCGCAGGCCTTCTTCGAGATCCTCGGCTGGAAGCAGAAGCAGGCGGCGGGCGGCCACCGCAGCGTGGGGCTCACTGATCTCAAGCTGGCGAAGAGCGAGCGCTTCGATGGGCTCTCCGAGGCCGAGATCTGCGAGGCCATCGAGTCGCAGAGGCTCTCCTATAAGGAAGTGGTGGGCCGGCTGCCGAAGGACGTGGGGCTCACGCCCGCCATCATGGTGGTGCTGCTGCCGTCGCTGTCTGACCGGGACCTGCGGCTGCTGACGCCCACGCTGGAGGAGCTGGGGCTGATGGCCGAGCCGGAGATCCGCGCTCGCTGGGAGAAGGCGGTCGCCGAGTCCACGGATCAGCGGGCGCTCAACGTGGCGAAGAACGTCCGCAACAAGGAGCTGCGCGAGAAGCTGGAGGAGGCGGCCGACAACGCCGCGCGCAAGGCCGTCTCCGAGGCGACGACCGAGGCGGACGTGCGCATCATGTTCCTCATCGACAAGTCCGGCTCCATGGAGGGTGCCATCGAGCAGTCCAAGGAGGCGCTCACGCGCATCCTCGCGGGCTTCCCGCTGGACAAGCTGCACATCGCCACCTTCGACACGGTGGGCACGGTGCTCAAGCCGAAGGCGCCGTCGCGCACCGCGGTCCAGCACATGCTCAAGGACATCAAGGCCAGCGGCGGCACCATGCACGGAGCCGCCGTGCGCGCGCTGCACCAGGCCGGGGTCGCGTTCCCTCAGCAGGCCCGGCTGGTGGTCATCGTGGTGGGTGATGAAGCGGGGGAGGCCGGTGATCAGCTCGCACGCGCCTTCCGTGAATGCGGCTACTCCGTGGCGGCGCTGGCGATGCTCGTCTCGGTCTCGCACGCGCGAGGCAGCACCGTGAAGAGCGCCGCCCACCAGCTCAAGGTGCCCTTCAGCGAGGTGTCCGTGGACAGCTTCAATGATCCCTACCAAGTGCCTCGGGTGCTCAAGGCGCTCCTGGATGCGCCGGTGGCCGCTGGCGCCGCTCCGCAGTCGGGCTGGGTGGAGCGGGTGATGCGGACGCCGCTGCTCCAGCTCACGCCCACGGGGGCCGTGGCGAAGAGCGCCACCGCGTAGGAGGCAGGCGTGGACTATCGGAAGTTCCTGGGCAAGGAGGAGGAGCGGGTGCTGCCGTACTTCGGCGGCGCCTTCCTCCATGCCGCTGATCGACGGCTGCGGCTTCCCACCGAGCCCGAGGCTCCGGGCTGGTACCGGTTCCGCATCAAGGGCCGCGAGGCGACTCCGCTGGGGCCCGCCGAGCCCGAGGCCCTGGAGTCGTTGCCCTCCGTGCGCGGGCACCTCGTGGGGGAGCGGCTGGTGCGCGAGGGCTCCATCGCCGAGCGGCTCCACTTCCTTCCCGAAGAGGAGCCTCCTCGGCTCGCCCCTTGCCGCGCTCGGCGCTGGTATTCGGGAGAGCTGCTGTTCGACTCGCTCGACTTCGAGAGCGAGGCCGAGGAGGCCGCGCGGCGTGCGCTCGAGGAGGACGCAGCCCTAGCCCAAGTCAAAGGTGTGCCCGCCACGCTGCGCGCGGCTTTTGCCTACGCGGTGCTCGAGGCCGAGTCACGCCGGATCGGCATTCCCGCCGCGCCCGCGGAGCTTCGCCCCCACCTGGGCCGCGTCGCCGAGCTGGGACGGCCCGAGGCGGAGCGGGCGCTGCGAGCCCTCGCCGCCGAGCGGGCGCTGGCCGAGCGCGAGATGCGGGAGCTGCGCATGCGCCGGGAGCTGGTGGACCGGGCGCGGCAGGCCGTCCAGGAGCAGGCCCAGCCGGTGGATCCGAGGAGGCAGCCGAGGCGCTGGGCCGAGGACGCGATGGCGCGCGCCGAGCTGGCGCTGGAGGCCGCCGGGGCTCGGATGCGCAGCGCCCGGGTGCTCGGCAATGGCAACCTGGAGGTCATCTTCACCTTCATGGACGAGCGCTTCATCTCCGTGGTGAGCATGGCCACGCTCCAGGTCGTGGACTCCGGCATCTGCCTGGGCCACCCCCCGAGCGACAACCTCGTGACACTCGAGAGCCTGCCCTCGGTCATCAAGGAGGCCATCGACACCGACCGCCTCGTCATCCTGCGGCATGCGTGAGGGCTTCCCGATGCAACGCGAGGTCTGCTTCCTCATTGATCTCGAAGGCCGGATCCTCTGGAGTGATGCGTCAACCAGTCCCGTGGCGCTCCCCGACTCGCGGGCGCGGTGGGAGGCCATCTGGCGCCACCGCGCGCAGCTGGCGGAGATCTCCCACAGTCACCCCGTGGGCCCCCTGGCCTTCTCTCACGAAGACGAGACCACCATGGAGGCGCTCATCGGCGCGCTTGGCGCTCGGCCTCGCTTCTCCGTGGTCGCCCCGGAGGGCATGCTCGTCCGGGACCGCGAGGGCCAGGAGGCCCGTCCCCCCGAGGAGCCGTGGTGGACCCAACTGCTTCGGCTCGCCTCGGGAATGAGCGAAGTGCCGCCCGAATAACGCGCTATCTCAGGATCTAAGAAGGCAAGGGCTTGAAGTGCGGTGCGGACCCCATAGTCAGGACGCCGGGAAGCAGGGTACGAAGCAGGAGTGTCTCGCCCATATCCAGTCAGTGGAGACGATGGTGCCCCCGCCAAGCCCGCGCAAGCGCCCGGAGGAGCCGCGGAGCTGAAGAAGTGGTTCCCGTTCTGGAAGCCCAAGCCCGGGGCCCGGCTGCGCCTGTTCTGCTTTCCGTTCGCTGGAGGCTCGGCCTCGGCCCTTCATCGCTGGGCGGAGCCGCTCGGGCCCTTCGTGGAGGTGCTCGCCGTCCAGTACCCCGGGCGGGAGACGCGCTTCCGGGAGCCTCCCCTGAAGAGGAGCTCCACGCTCGTCGAGGCGCTGGGCCCGGCGATGCTCCCCCTGCTGGATCGCCCCTTCGCCTTCTTCGGTTACAGCCTGGGTACGGCCATCTCGCTCGCGCTGGCGCACTGGCTGCGGCGCTCCGGCGCTCCGGCCCCTCGGGGGATGATGATGGCCGCGGGCCTGCCGCCCAAGCTGTGCCGGCCCCAAGGGGCTCATACCCTCTCGGACGAAGAGCTCATCGCCGAGATCCGGCGGCTGGGCGCCACGCCTCCCCAGGTGCTCGCCCACCGGGAGCTGATGGAGCTGCTGCTGCCCGTGGTGCGCGCGGACTTCGAGATGATGGACACGCTCACCCACTCCGAGGAGGCCCCGCTCTGCGTGCCCATGGCCATCTGGGGAGGGAGGGAAGACTCGCAGCCCTCACCCCAGGCCCTGGAGACGTGGCGGGACTACAGCACCCAGGATTGCTCGATCCAGCTCATCCCGGGTGGGCACTTCTTCCTTCACTCCGCGCCGGACGCGCTGCGTGAAGACGTGGAGAGGACCCTGCTGCGCTGGGTTGCTCCGTGACGTGAAGGGCCGGGCGCTCCGGCCCCACGGCACCTCCGCTCGTCAGGCCGTTCCGGAGCTCGAAGGGAGCTGGCCCGTGAGCGCCACCCAGAGCGCGCTCAGGACCGCCTGCAGGTTTCCGGGGCTTGTGCCCTTCTCCACCAGCGCGATGCCGCGGCCGCCTCGCAGTGTCCTCGGCGGATGGGCCGTGTGGAGCACGCAGGCGACGTGCGGGTGTTGCTGCTGGACTCGCTCCAGCAGGCTCAAGCCGTCCAGCTCCGGCAGGCCGTAGCCGCTGATCAGCACCGCGGGCTCGTGGGCCTGCATCAGCCCCAGCGCCTCCTCGGCGTTGTGCGCGAAGTGCTTGGGACCTGGCAGATCTCTGCTCGCGCGCCGCATCGCCGCCAGCCACATCGGGTCCTGATCCACGAAGAGAAACGAGGGCAATTTCTTCCCAACCATGCCGAACACGCCTCCTTGAACCATGTGACCTGCACGGTCACATCGAATGAAGCCTACCCGCCGAGTTCTTGGAAGCCAACCCTGCAAGTCATATCGACATATGCAAACCCGCTGGGTTCACGAACATGGAAAAGACCCTCGCCTCCAGGCTCGGAGCGGCAGCACGCCTCGCTCGACAGCGCCTCAATCTCACGCAGGCAGACGTCGCCGAGCGCATTGGTATCGCGAGCGAAGTCTATGGCCGCCTGGAGCGCGGCCACATGCTGCCGAGCATCCAGACCTTCCGCCGGCTCTGCGTCGTGCTCTCCATCTCCGCGGACGAGGCGCTCGGCCTCAAGCCGTCGCAGGACGTGAAGTGGGTGGGTGAGCCGCCCTCCGACGCCGGCGAGCCCGCCGAGCTGCGCCGGCTCATGCGCCGGGCCCGTCAGCTCGACCGCAGCTCCATCCGGCTGCTCAGCGTCCTCGCCGCGAACTTCCGCAACGGCCGCGGCGGCAGCAACGGCGGCTGAGCCTCACCCGGGTGGGCTCACGCTCCCGCTGGCTTCGGCTCCTCGATGAGCCGGGCCAGGCGCTCGCGAAGCCGGCGCGCGGACGGGAAGCCGTTGAAGAGCACCACCTGGGGGTGGGCCTCCAGGGCTTCCTTCTCCTCGCCTCGGGCCAGCGCGCGGTCCACTCCCAGGAGCAGCCCGGGATCCGGCCTCGAGCGCAGCTCCCCGAGCCTGCGCGCCAGCGGCCCCGCGTGCCACGCGTGGAAGAGCTCCAGCGCCACCTCGCGCCGCTTCTCCCGGTGACGGAAGGTGAGGTCCGGCACGCACAGTCCGGAGGCGCCCATGTGGCGCGGCAGCGGGGTGAGATCCATCTCCCACTCCGCGTCCTCGAAGCCTTCGGCCAGGGTGGCCACCTCCGGGGGAATGTGGCCGAGCGCGCCAGGCAGCGGCGACACCAGCGGATCCCTGTGGTCCAGCACGAGCACCGCGCGCCGCCGGGCGCTGGCCTCCACCTCCGCCATCAGCTCCCAGCGCTCCAGCACCGGCACCACCGAGAGGAAGCTGGCGAGCTGCAGGCCGTACTTCTTCTGGAGCGAGAGCAGCGCGCCCGGGCCCTCCACCTCCAACGCCCAGTCGTCGCCGTCCCGCCGCACCTCCGCCACCAGCCGGCAAAACTTCAGCCAGCGCAGCAGCTTGCGCACCCGCAGCAGCTCCGGCGAGCGGGCCCGCAAGGTGAGCCGCCGCGCTCCCAGCAGTGGGCCTTGTGCGAGCGCCAGGTTGTAGCGGTCCAGCAGCTCGGCCGGGGTGAGGGCTTCCCAACCCAGCAGCCTCCGGTTTCCTGGCAGGTCCACGTAGAGGGCCTCGCGGACCTCGGGCAGCGGCGCGGGCAGGGCCTGGGTGAGCCGGGCCTCGTAGGCCTCCACGCTCGCATCCGCGGGCAGCTCGCGCAGCACCCTGGCCGCCAGTTGGAAGCGCTCCCAGCGGCTCTCCGCCACGCCCTCGGCGGCTTCGTCGAACAGGGCCCGGTCCAGCAGCAGCTTCACCAGCCCCCGGGCGATGCGCGGACGGGAGAAGGCTCCGGCTCTCAGCGACAGGTCCTCCTCCACGTCGTCCCGCGTCTGTCCCTTCGCTCCGTCCACTTGGGAGATCAGCTCTGTGGACAGGGCCAGCAGCTCCGGATCCTCCCGCTTGATGAAGGAGGGGCGCAGCTTGCCTTCGCGCACCCGGAAGAGCAGCAGGTCGCGCGTCAGCACGGCTCACCCTCCTGGTAGGCGCGGTGTTGTCTGCGCCGCTCGCTGATGCCGCTCTCCGCCGTCTGCGCCGAGCACACCTCGTACAGCAGCGCGCGCTTGCCCGGGCGCTGCCGGAGGATTCGCCCCAGGCGCTGCACGTGCTCGCGCACGCTGCCGCTGCCGCTGAGCACCACTCCGACTCTCGCTTCCGGCACGTCCACGCCCTCGTTGAGCACTCGCGAGGTGAGCAGCACCGGCAGCTCCCCGCTCGCGAAGGCCGACAGCAGCGTCTTGCGCTCGGGCACCGGCGTGTGGTGCGTGATGGCTGGGAGCAACAGCCTCCGCGCCAGCGTGTAGACCGTCTCGTTGTCGTCCGTGAAGACCAGCACCCGATCCTCCCGGTGCTTCATGAGGATGTGCCACAGCACGTCCAGCTTGGCCGTGGACGTCAGCGCGATGCGCCGCTGCTCGCGATAGCCTCGGTAGGCGGCTCGGCCCTCGTCGCTGCGCTGGCTCTGCGCCAGGAACCGGGCAAAGCCCTCCGGCGCCGACAGCGAGATTCCATTCTTCCTCAGGAAGCCCACGTAGCGCGCACGCGCCTCGTCGTACCGCGCCTTCTCCTCGGGCAGCAGCGGCACCTCGATGCGCTTCACCTCATACGGCGCCAAGTAGCGGCCCTGAAGCTCGCGGATGTCCGCGTGGTACACCCGAGGCCCCAGGATCTCCTCGATGATGCGCTCGCCTCCGTCCGTGCGCTCCAGCGTCGCCGACAGCCCCAGCCGGTACGGCGCCAGCGAGCCCTCCGCGATGAAGCGGTAGCTCGGCGCCGGCAGGTGGTGGCACTCGTCACAGATGAGCAGCCCGAAGCAGTTGCCGTGGAACTCCGTCTGCGCCGTCGCCGAGTCGTACGTCGTCACGGTGATGGGCTGACGATCGTTCACTCCTCCGCCCAGCAGCCCCACCGCCACGCCGAGGTGCTTCGTCAGCACCCCCTGCCACTGCGCCATCAGGTCCAGCGTGGGCACCACCACCAGCGTGGGCCGCTTCACCTGGGCGATCGCCAGCACCGCCAGCAGCGTCTTGCCCGCTCCCGTGGGCAGCTCCACCACGCCTCGGCTCCCGGCCTGCCTCCACGCCTCGAGCGCCTCCCGCTGGTAGGGGAAGGGCTCGATGGGCACCGTCAGCCCCAGCTCCAGCGGCTCGAAGCGCTTGGCCCGGTCCTCGTACGGCTCTCCCAGCTCCCGCAGGCGCAGCACCGCCTCCCGGTAGCGCCACGCCGCCGCGCGGTACACGCCCGTACGGGCATCTTTCTGGAAGAGCGCTCGCAACCGGGCATCATCCGGCAGTGTGGGCGCGACCAGCGTGCCGCAGTCGAAGTGGAGCTCCGTCGCCATCCGCAGAACCTGGTGAGTAGCCTTTTCCTCGCCCCGGCGCCACTCCTGCCAGGGTGGAGCGGGGGAATGTCAGACCCGTGTGCTAACGGCCCTGGCCCTCTATGGCCCTTGTTCTCTCCCTCGTGCTGTTGCTGGTCGGCTGCCTGCTCGGGGCCGGGGTGACGTGGCTGCTCCTCCAGGGGCGGCTCCAACACGCGACCCGGTTGGTTCAGATGGAAGGGGAGGCCGAGCGCGCCACCCTCGCCGAGCGCCTCCGAGGCCGTGAGGTGGAGCTCCAGGAGCTTCGCCGGGCCCTGGATGGCGAGCGGCTGCGTGCCCGCCAGCTTCAGGAGAGCTGCACCGGGCTGGAGGTGCGGCTGTCTTCGCAGCTGGCCGCCGCCGCCGAGGAGCGCCGGGCCATGGAGGAGAAGCTGGAGCTGCTCACCGAGGCCCGGGACGCGCTGGCCCAGTCCTTCAAAGCGCTGTCCGCGGATGCGCTGCGGATGAACAGTCAGGCCTTCCTCGAGCTGGCCCAGCTCCAGCTCTCCCGGTTCCAGGAGGGCGCTCGCACGGACCTGGCTCAGCGCGAGCGCTCCATCGAGGAGATGGTCAAACCTCTTCGCGAGTCGCTCGAGAAGGTGGATGCCCACGTGGGCCAGCTGGAGCAGGCTCGCGCGCAGGCCTACGGTGGGCTCGCGCAGCAGCTCCAGGCGCTCGCGACCACCCACGAGGCCCTGCGCGCCGAGACGGCCAGCCTCGTGGGCGCCCTGCGCGCTCCCACCGTGCGCGGCCGGTGGGGAGAGATCCAGCTCCGGCGCGTGGTGGAGATGGCCGGCATGGTCGAGTGCTGTGACTTCGTCCAGCAGGAGACCGTCACCAGCGAGCGCGGGCGGCTGCGGCCGGATCTCGTGGTCCGGCTGCCGGGCCAGAAGAGCGTGGTGGTGGACTCCAAGGCACCCCTCCAGGCGTACCTCGAGGCCCTGGAGGCTCGCGACGACGCCACGCGCCTCGCCAAGCTGCGAGAGCATGCGGCCCAGACTCGAGCTCACCTCAAGGCGCTCGGAGACAAGGCCTATTGGGAGCAGTTCCCCTCCGCTCCTGAGTTCGTGGTCATGTTCCTGCCCGGCGAGACGTTCTTCAGCGCCGCGCTGGAGCAGGACCCCGCCCTCATCGAGGCCGGCGTGGAGCGGCAGGTCATCCTCGCCACGCCCACCACCCTCATCGCCCTGCTGCGCGCGGTGGCCTACGGCTGGCGCCAGGAGAACGTGGCTCGCAACGCCCAGGAGATCCGCGAGCTGGGGCGCACGCTGTATGACCGCGTCCGGACACTCGCCCGTCACTTCGCGGAGCTCGGTAAGAACCTGGACCGCGCCGTGGATGCCTACAACACCACCGTGGGCTCGCTGGAGACGCGCGTGCTGCCCGGAGCGCGGCGGTTCAAGGAGCTGGGCGCCGCGGCGGGCGAGGACATTCCGGGCACGCCCACGATCCATTCCGGGGCTCGCTCGCTGCGCGCCCCCGAGCTGGACCCTCTCCTCGCCGAGCAGGCAGGGCTGCCCGAAACCTGAGCGGTGGGCTTGCCCGGAAGCTGGGGCTGCGGTTACGTGCTGGAGCACATGCGTCACATCCTCGTCGTCAGCCCCCACCGCGCCTCGCGCGAGCTGCTCCAGCGCTTCCTCGCCGAGCCCGAGGTGAAGGTTCGTGCGGCGGAGGATGCCGACGCGGCGCTCACCTCCATCGCCTCCACGCCTCCCGCCGTCGTCGTCGTGGACCTGCGCCGGCCGGATGAGGACCACCCGCTCTTCCTCGCCCTGCTGCGCAAGCGCCACCCCGGCCAGCCTGTCATCACGCTCGTGCCGGGCAGCCTGCGGGTGTTCGACGGCTCCCACGAGCGCGTGCGAGACATGCGCAGCATCCCCGGCGAGTCCGCCGAGGGGCTGCACCAGATCCTCTACGCGCTGAAGGAGTCGCTGGAGGAGGTGCTCGCCCAGCACCTGCTGCGCGTCTTCCGGCCCCCTGTGGGGCAGGCCTGAGCGGGGCTCGGGGCCCGGGTACCGGAGTGGTGAGAAGGTGTCTCAGTGGCCCCAGGCTGGGGTACTGCCTGACCCGGATCCCGCTTCCAACCCGTTGAAAGTACGTCACCGGGCGGATCCAGACTTCTAACCGGCTGGAGAAGAAGCGAAGCCGCGAGGGGCCTTGGATGTGGATCGCCCGGTCCCTTACCCGTGAGCGCACTCCGTGGAGCCGCTCAGCGCGAGGCGGCCTCGAGCAGCAGGTGGGCGTGGGGCTCGAGGGTGAGCGACAGGCGCTCGCCCTCCACGCGAAGCTCCACCCCGGCGCCGCCATCGCGCCGGGCGGCCAGTACGTCCCGGAGCGTGAAAGTCCCGGAGCCCGCGGTGAGCCCCTTCTGGCGCAGCTCGCTCACCTCCACGCTCAAGCTCTGCGTCTCGCCGCTCAGGTTGCACAGCGCCCACAGGGGCGCATCCTGCCGCTTCACGTCGTGCTTGAGCGCGGAGATGACGCGGTGGCCGAAGTCTCCCACCCGCTCCACGCTGCCCTGGCGCACCGAGGCCCGCTCGGCCCACAGCGCGTTCAGCGCCTTCACCGTGCGCAGCGGCAGATAGCCCGCCTCGCGCGCCCGAGCGAGCTGCTCCGCGTACACCGAGCCCCGGCCGATGTCGCGGCGGTCCAGCGCGACGCTCTCATCATGCGTGGGGAAGCCCAGCTCGGAGAGGATGGGCAGCCTGCGCGCCTTCTCCTTCGCCATGTACTCGGGCTGATTCTCGGCCCCCACCTCATCCCCGTAGTACGTGACGGGGGTGCCCTGGGGCGGCAGCGCGTTGAGGAAGAAGGCCTTGGCAATCTGGCGCGGATCCTTCTCCAGGAAGTTCGCCATGCGCCCGCCCACCCCGCGCCCGGCGAACACCTCCGCGCCGCGCTGGAGCAGCTTCGCCTCCACGCGCTCGCGGGTGCCCGCGGGCATCAGGTCCGTGCGCAGCTCATCGTGGTGGCGCCCCAGGTTGAACCAGAACGTCCCCTCGCCGTGCGCGCGCATCCGGTCCACGAAGCGCCAGAACAAGGAGCCATCCTCGTCCAAGAGCAGCGCCCAGAGCGTGGAGTTCCACTCGAAGCCGAACATCGCATCGCCTTCGCTGTGGCAGCTCTTGCCCAGCATCCGCACCTTCTGCCCGAAGTAGGTGGAGGCCTCCTCCAGCCCCTCGCCCACCTCCGGCACGGTGATGCCCACGCCCACCACGTGGCGCACGAAGGACTTGAAGAGCGTCTGCAGCGCGTGCGCGCCCGGCAGGTTCTCGAAGTCGGTGCCCTCCTCCTTGAACCAATGGGGCGCCGCGTCCATGCGCTTGCCGACGACTCCCAGGTTCAGCTCCCAGGCGATGACCTTGAAGAGCTCCTCGAGCACATCGGGGTTGCGCAGGTTCAGGTCCACCTGGAACGGGTAGAAGCTGTGGAACAGCAGGTGGCCCTTGCCGTTGACCTTCACGTCCAGGAGGTTGCGCTTGGAGGCATGCGGGAAGATGGCCCAGGGCTTCATCACGTTGCCCGAGCCGCTCTTCAGCAGCACCCGCTCCTTGCCCTTCTTGTCCACCTCGGTGCCCACCCACTCCACGCCGTTCATGGGCAGGAACCACGACAGCTTGGACTCGTCTCCCGCCAGCAGCGCCTGGAACCAGGGGTGGCGCACGGAGATGTGGTTGGGGATGAAGTCGGTGATGATGCGCATGCCCAGCCGCATCGCCTCGCTCATGAGCGCGCGGAAGGCCTCCTCGCCGCCCAGCTCCTCGGCCACCGTGAACCCCGAGACGTCGTAGCCCCCGTCCCCTCCCGGAGAGCTCCAGTGCGGCAGCACCTGGATGTTCCGGTAGCCCAGCTCCCGGAGATACGGCAGCTGCTTCGCGAGCTCGAACAGCGTGCCCTTGGCCTCGCCCGCCTTCACGCCCAGCGAGTGCGGATAGGTGTAGTAGAGCGGGCTGTCGGCGTACCAGTCCTCGGGCAGGGCCTCGAAGAAGGCCTTCACCGTGGGGCCTTGGGCCTCGCGCGCCGCCTTCACCTGCTCGAAGAAGCGCAGCACCAGCTCCTCCGCACGCAGCGGGTTGATGACCAGCGCCGCCTCGTAGAGGCGCGCGGCGTCCGCGCGGGTCGTCACCGCCGCGAGCGTGGAGAGCGCATGGGGGGCTCCCTCCAGCGCGGCGAAGAGCGACTGCAGCTCCTGGGTGAAGTCCCGCGCCTTCGCGCCCACCGGGCCTGTCAGCCACAGCGTCTCAATGGGCCCCAGCACCCGGGAGCCGGAGGCGGGCAGGGGGGTCAAGGCAGAGGCAGCAGCAGAAGAGACCGAGCGCGTGTCAGGAGGGGCCATGGGCAGGGCCAAATCCATACCCAAGACGGGAAAACTCTCTCCAAGGATTTCTTCTACGGAAGCGGTGCGTCATCACCGCGTAAATTAATTGCACCACCAAGCGTATGATTTAATTTGGACACAAACGGTGTCGCCTGCGCGGCGTCCTTGAGCGTCCACTTCCTCGTCATGCCGAGGACGCCCCCCGGTTGCTAATATCGTTGCGCCTCTAGGAGAGCTTCAATGCTCGAGACAATCCTCATCGGTGTTGCGGGGGTCTTGGTCCTTTTCGTAGCGGTGGTGGCCACACGGCCGTCCGCGTATCACGTCGAGCGCAAGCTCGAGGTCGCTGCTCCGGCCGAACTCGTGTTCGGTGTTCTCAACGATCTCCATCAATTTGCGGGGGTCTTGGTCCTTTTCGGGTCGCCGTGGGAGAAGCGCGATCCCAACATGCAGAAGACCTTCGAAGGCCCCGCGGCGGGCGTCGGTCAGTCGTATGCGTGGAGCGGCAACAAGGAAGTCGGCAGGGGCAAGATGACGATCGAAGAGAGTGTCCCTGGCCAGAAGGTGGGCATGAAGCTCGAGTTTGTGGCGCCGATGGAGTCCACGGCCACCTATGCGCTCACCCTCGCGGGTACGCCGGCGGGCTCGTTCGTGACGTGGTCGATGGAGGGGAACCACAATTTCATCGGCAAAGCCTTCGGCATGTTCATGAACATGGACAACATGCTCGGCACCGACATCGAGAAGGGGCTCGCCCAGCTGAAGACCGTCGCCGAGGGCAGGCAGGTAGCCATAGCGGCCGCTGCCGCGGCTCAGGCTGACGCCGACTAGTGGGCAGATGCGCGTTCTTCTCCGTGGGCGGATCCGGACCCTTGTGGATGAAGCCCCTGAGGCCGAGGCGCTCGCGTACGAGCGGGGCCGGCTGGTCGCCGTCGGGCGCGAGGAGGCAGTGCTCGCGGCCGCTGGCCCCGGGGCCGAAGTCGTAGACCTGGGCGGTCGGACCGTGGTGCCCGGCTTCATCGATGCCCACCACCACCTGGCCCTGGCGAGCCTCTACCAGGGAACGGTGGACTGCCGGGGGGCGGTTGCTCCCACCCTGGCGGACCTGCTGGCGCGCCTCCGGGCAGCCGCGGCCACGGTGCCTCCAGGAGAGTGGGTGGTGGGCTCTGGCTACGACGTCTGGCAGCTCACCGAGCGCCGGCACCCCACCCGGCAGGAGCTGGATGCCGCCTGTCCCGAGCACCCGGTGCTCCTCATGCACTTCTCGTTTCACGAGTGCGTGGCGAGCTCCCGGGCGCTCGAGCTCGCCGGCATCGGGCGGAGCACTCCGGATCCGCCCGCGGGCTATATCGTGCGCGGCCGCAGGGGCGAGCCCACGGGGCACCTGCGGGAGACGGCGCTCGCGCCGGTGGAGACCCTGGCGCGGCAGTCGCTCATGGCCCGGGACTCGGAGGCCTTCGCCGCCCGGCTCCGTACCTACGAGGACCGGCTCTTCGCCCAGGGCATCACCCGCGTGGCCGACCCCACGGTGAGCCCCGGCTTCGAGCGGCTCTACCGCGAGATTCACGCGGCGGGCCGGCTGCGGATGCCCGTGCTGATGATGCCCATCTGCGAGGGCGGCTATCTGGTCCACCCCTGGGAGCGGCTCGACGGAGTGCCCACCGGGGAAGGGCCCGAGGAGCTCCGGGTGGGGCCGCTGAAGCTGTTCATGGATGGTGGGGACAACTGTGCGGTGTGCCTGTCCGTGGGACAGGTTCTGTCCGCCTCGCTTCGCACCCTGGCGCGTGCTGTGGCCCGGCGCAGCCTGGCTCCCTTCCGGGCCGCCCGTCGCGGGCGGCTCCGGCTGGGGAGGGATCTTCGCCTCCACTCCGGGGTGGCCTACTACTCGGGAGCGGCCGGAGCCCGGGAGATGGCTCGCCGGGCCGTCGAGCGCGGCTTTGGCCTGGCCATCCATGCGATGGGAAACGAAGGGGTCGGGCTCGCGCTGGAGGCCCTGGAGGAGGTGCGGGCGCGGCACCGGGATCTCCCGCCCCCGCGCCTCGAGCACGCGATGATGGTGGAGCCGGCGCAGCTCCAGCGGCTGGCGGATATGGGGGCCTGCGTCGTGGTCCAGCCCGGCTTCCTCCGAGCGCTCACCGAGGAGGGCCTGCCCCCGCTGCCAGGCCTCCAGGTGCTGGCCTTCCGCTCCATGCGCGAGGCGGGGATCCGGCTCGCCGGCAGCTCCGACGCGCCGGTGCTCGAGGCGATGCCCCTGGAGGAGATGCGCCAGGCCATGACGCGCCGGGCGTTGGATGGGAGCGTGCTGGGAGCCGAGGAGGCGCTGGACGCTGCCGCGGTGCTCGCGCTCTACACGCGGGAGGCCGCACGGGCCTGCGGGTGCCTGGACGTGACGGGGACGCTCGAGCCGGGCAAGCGCGCGGACCTCGCCATCCTCTCGGAGGATCCGCTCGAGACGCGGTTCGAGACGCGCGTGGTGGAGACGGTGCTACGAGGCCAGACGGTGTTCCGCGCGGCGGATTGAGCGCTTGGCGCAGGCGTGAGCCTGCAATCGAACCCGCCGCTCGGAACTTCCGAGGTTACCCGCGTCGTAGCGGATGTAGAAGCGGAGCTTCTGCCCCACGTACGCCTGCAACGACATGCCTGGGAAGTAGGAGGGATGGACCCTGAGGCATCCCCTCATAAAAGTCCGAGGCTTTCGCGGAAGACGGGCTGTTCGCAGACAAGTTGAGCGAAGCGCTCGAGCAGCGGGAGCAGGCGGTGCTCGGGCATGTTGGGGATGGCTTGGTAATACATGCAGCCCTGGCGGAAGAGCGAGTAGGTGCGACGCTTGACGGTGTTGGCCTTGAGGTAGCGCTCCA
>NZ_JBJMQP010000248.1:0-3757 GCF_045802625.1 Hyalangium sp.
CATCGCCTTCAGTCCAAACGCGTGCGGCACGTACTGGAGCAGCAGCCGCCTCGGCGCCCGGCAGCGCTCCAACCCCCGCGACAGCCGGATCAGCCCCGCGGGCGTGAAGAGGCCCGGCGCGCGGTGCACGGTGACACCTTCCTCCCGCGTCTCCCCGGCCTTGCCAGGAGCCCACACGTGGACCTCCAGGCCTCGGCGCGCCAGCTCCCGCGCGATCAGCCGCGTGTAGTCACTGACGCCACCGGGCTGGGGCGGGTACTCGCCCGTGAGCAGGTGCCAGGCGACCTCCGAGACTGGCGGGGTGGGACGGCTCAGAAGGGCACCCCCATCCGCGTCTCTCCCTCGAGGAAGTTCAGGATGCCGCCAGGTCGCATGCGGCGCGGACCGTAGTGCTCGCGCTCCGGGAGTGTCAAAAGACTCGAATGGGTCTGAGGCGGGCCACGCCTGGCCGGGGAGCGGGCACGCCTGCCCGTGCTTGAGGGGAGTGCCAGCCACCGGTAGCATTCGGGGCTCGCGCGCGTCTCAGGCCTTGGCGGGCGCGGCCTGCTTCGGATGAACGCCACCGCCACCCCAGAAGTGACCACCTCCGAGGTGAAGGCCCGCGCCCAGAGGGGGGTGCTGATCCTCGCCGCCCGTACCCTCGCCTCCCAGGGCTTGCGCGTGGTCAGCGCCCTGGTGCTGTCTCACCTGCTGTTCCCGGATGACTATGGCCTGTTCGGCATCGTCTCGTACGCAGCGACACTGGGAGCCTACCTGGGGGATGTGGGGCTCAGCGCCGCCCTGGTGCGTCAGCCCCACGAGCCCACGCCAGAAGAGACCTCCACCATCTTCTGGGGCCACCAAGCGCTGACCGCCGTGCTGGCCACCCTCGTCGTGGTCCTGGCGCCTCGCCTCGTCCAGGGGTACGCCCTGGGCACGCAGGCGCTCCCCATGATCTACGTGACGGCGGGGGGCATGTTCTTTTTCTCCCTGCGCATCATCCCCCTCATGACGCTGGAGCGGAGGCTCGCCTTCACGGCCATCGCCCGAGCCGAGCTCATCGAGAACCTGGCGCAGGTGCTCACCACGCTCGGCATGGCCGTGCTGGGGTGTGGGGCCTGGGCGCTGGTGGGAGGCGGGGTGGCGCGTGGCGCCGTGGGCCTGCTGTGCATCTGGCAGGCGTCTCCCTGGCGGCCACAGCTCATGTTTCACGGCGCCATCATCCGGCGGTTGTTGAGCTTCGGCTTGGCGTACCAGTTGCCGCCGCTGTTGGCCGCATTCGTCGCGGGCTGGGTGCCTCTGGTGGTTGGTCGCGTTCTGGGCAAGGACGCCGTGGGGCTCGTCAACTGGGCCTGGGCGCTGGCCTCCACGCCGATGCTGCTCAGCGGCATCCTCACCCGCGTGGCCTTCCCCGCCTACTGCCGCCTGCAGGATGATCCCGCCGGCTTCGCCGACTATCTGCGCACGTCGCTGCGGCGCCTGTCCGCCGCCCTCTGCCTGCTCATCCCCCTGGCCGTGCTGGCCGTGCCGGTGGCCGTGCCGCTCTTTTTCGGCGAGCGCTGGGTGCCCGCTGTCCCGCTCGCCCAGTGGTTCAGCATGGAGTGCATCATGTTCACGCTCGTGGGCTTGCTGGTGACCGCGCAGAATGCCGGAGGCCGCCCCTGGGAGCGGCTCGCGGTCACCCTGGGCGTCGGCGTCTCGAAGTGGGGGCTGGGGACGTGGCTCATCCATCGCTTCGGCCTCGCCGGAGTGGGCCCGCTGGGGAGCATCGTCAGCATGGGTGAGTTGGCAGTCACCGCGTGGCTCGTCACGCGGCTCAATCCGGCGCTGCGAGGGCTCGTGATGGAGGTGGTGGAGCCGGTCGTCACCGTGGGCCTGCTGCTGCTGGGGGTGCTGCTCGCCACGCCGTACCTCGTGCGTGAGGGCATGTGGGCTCAGGGCTTCGTTGGCGTGGCCCTGTTTGCGGTCCTCTTCCTTCTGCGCGAGCGCCTGCCTGGACCGCTGCCGCTGGTGGCCGAACTGCGCACCATCATCGAGCTCGTGCGGACCCGGTTGCGCGCGCGCGTGGGATAGACGGCCATGCCCTTCTTCTCCATCGTCATCCCGACCTACAACCGGGCTCGGCTGCTCGAGGAGACGCTGGAGTCCGTCTTCGCTCAGGAGTCCACCGACTACGAAGTGCTCGTGGTGGATGACGGCTCCACGGATGACACGCAGGCGGTGCTTGCGCGGTACGGCGAGCGCGTGCGCGGGCTGCGCCAGACGAACCAGGGGCAGGGCGCCGCGCGGAACCTGGGTATCCAGCAGGCCACGGGCGAGTACGTGGTCTTCCTGGACAGCGACGACCTGTGGTTCCCGTGGGCGCTGGCCACGTACCGGCAGGTCATTCACATGTACGGAGAGCCTGCGGTGGTGATGGGCTCACCCGCCCCCTTCCATCACCTGGAGGAACTGGGCCGGGTGCGCCGTGAGCCTCTGCGCGCCCACGCGTTCGCGGACTACTTCGCCACCGCGGAGGAGTCGTTCGTCCGCACCGCCTGTGTCATCGCCGTGCGCACGGAGGCGCTGCGCCAGGTGGGCGGGTTCACCTCCCGCCGCATCAGCGGCGAGGATCATGATCTGCTCTATCGCCTGGGCACGGAGCGTGGCTTCGCCTGGATAGAGGCCCCCCTGGTGGTGGGCTACCGCCAGCACGGGGGCTCTTCCTCGAGAGAGCTCGAGCGAGGCTTCGAGGGGCTGTGCTACCTGCTCGAACAGGAGCGGCTCGGAGCCTACCCAGGAGGCGCGGCCCGCAGGCGGGAACGGCTGATGCTGATTCTCCACAACGCACGGCATGTGACGCGCTGGCTGGCCGAGGGCGGGCGGCCTGGGCTGGCGTTGGAGCTGTACCGTCGAAGCCTGCGAGCGCACCTCGCCATGCCGCGCTGGCGCTACATGCTAGGGTTTCCACCCTGGGTGGTCGCGTCCGTCTTGCGGCAACTCCGGCGCTGAGTCTGCGATGGATCTCTACTCTCTCTATGAAAGAGCCCAGTCCCGGCTGCGTGTGCAGGCGCTGGTGCTGCGTGGCTACCGGGGCTCCCGGCGGCTCCACGTCGGGCCGGGGTTCCGAGCCAACCGGCCGGACCTCCTGGAGATCGCCGACCGGTGCATGCTGGGCGCTCATGTTTCACTTCAGGTCTCCGCGCTCTCGGCGCAGCACCCTCCCGGCCGTATCCAGCTCGGCGCGCACGTCTTCCTGGGGGCACAATGCATCGTCGAGAGCACCTGCTCCGTGAGCATTGGCGCGGATACGATGCTGGGGCCCAACTGCTACATCAACGATACGAACCACGGCATGAGCTTGGGCACGCCCATGCGCCTTCAGTTGGGGACCGCCGGCCCCGTGGTTATTGGAGAGGACTGCTGGCTGGGGGCAGGGGTCATCGTTCTCAAGGGGGTCACCATCGGCCGGGGCACAGTGGTCGCCGCGGGGAGCGTCGTGACCCGGAGCCTGCCGGAGAATGTCGTGGCCGCCGGTGTTCCGGCGCGCGTGCTCCGCGCCAGGACTTGAAGCAAGCGCGCGTGCTATCCAACGCCCAGTCATCCCTCCTCTCCGGTGACAGTGTGTCTGGCCTTCGCGTCCTCCTCGGTATCCATCACCAGCTTGATCCGAACCTCGGCGCTCCCGGCGTCACCCTGGCCCTGGGGAGCGCGCTCGCCGAGCTCGGCTGCAACGTCTTCTACTACGGCTTTGATCAGGCCTTCCCGGGCGTCACTGCGTACTCCGCCTGGCACAACG